>CAYNVC010000183.1:0-6008 GCA_964400615.1 uncultured Anaerolineales bacterium
TTCGTGCCCCCCTGACCCAAAAAACTTGACACGTCTTATTTCCCGTGTATAATTTCCAGGCTGGCGGGTATTCTTCTTTTCGGCAAGATGCAAAAGGTGCAAGGGACAGAAAGACAGGGTCGCACTCGTTATAGTCAGGGCGGCCCTGTCGCTTTTCTATTGCCGTTCGTGCTACGGGGTAAGTTGTGCCTGAAACGATAGGACAAAAAAGCAAAAAACGTCGAACCGCCGGGCGCACCTATCGCCCGGCGGCGTTCGATATGGAACAACACGCGGATCTGCTCCGCTCTATTCTGGATGATCTGCGCTCAAACCAGGTGGGCCGCGTCCTGCGCCGCCACCCACGGCCCGACGGGCGGCTGTTTTCCAAGAGCCAGGTGCTCGACGGGTACGCCCAACTGTGCGAGATGGAGGGGCGGGAGCCTGATCCCAAAATCGTGCGCCAATTGCAGGTCAAGCCGACGCGCACCATCTCCGGTGTGGCCCCGGTGACTGTGCTGACCAAACCGTACCCCTGCCCCGGCGAGTGTATCTTTTGTCCCCAGGTCGAGCGCATGCCCAAGAGCTACCTGCCCGACGAGCCGGGCGCGATGCGGGCCGCCTCTTACGAGTTCGACCCCTTTGACCAGACCGCCGGGCGGGTGGGAGTGATGGCGGAACTGGGGCACGGCGTGGACAAGGTCGAGCTGCTCATCCTGGGCGGAACCTGGTCGAGCTACCCGGAAGAGTACCAGGAGTGGTTCGTGCGCCGCTGCCTGGACGCGCTGAACGGGGCCGACTCGCCCACGCTGGCGGAGGCGCAGCGGCTCAACGAGAGCGCCCGTCACCGCAACGTCGGCATGGTAGTGGAGACGCGGCCCGACCTTATCACTCCGCAGGAGATTGCCCGGTTGCGCCGGCTGGGCGTGACCAAAGTCCAACTGGGCGTGCAGAGCCTGGATGACGACATCCTGGCCCGCAACAAGCGCGGCCACACCGTCGCCGAGACACGGGAGGGGATACGCCTGCTGCGGCTGGCCGGGTTCAAGATCGTCGTCCACTGGATGCCGAATCTGCTGGGGGCGACGCCGGAGAGCGACCTGGCCGATTTTCGCCGGCTGTGGGACGATCCGGCACTGCGCCCCGACGAACTGAAAATCTATCCCACCGCGCTCCTGGAGCACACCGAGTTGTACGATCTGTGGCGGCGCGGTGAGTACCATCCCTACGACGAGGAGACGCTGGTCGAGCTGCTGGCTCAGTGCAAGACGCTCATCCCGCCCTATTGCCGGGTCAACCGGCTCATGCGCGATATTCCCGCTCCCAACATCGTGGCCGGGGTCAAGAAATCCAACCTGCGCCAGATCGTCCAGCAGCGCATGGCGCAGGAAGGGCAGGTCTGCCGTTGTATCCGCTGCCGCGAGGTGCGCGGGCGGGAGGTGGAGGCGGACACGCTGCGCCTGGAACGGCTGGATTACGAGAGCGACGCAACCCGCGAGCGCTTTTTGAGTTACGTCACACCGGGGGGCCGCCTGGTGGGCTTTTTGCGTCTCTCGCTGCCGCTGGCCGAACCGCCGCTGGCCGAACTGAACGGCTGCGCCGTGGTGCGCGAGCTGCACGTCTACGGGCCGGCGCTGGAACTGGGCGCCAACCGGGAGGGGGCGGCCCAGCACGCCGGGCTGGGCACGTTGTTGCTCGACGAGGCGCGAAGCATTGCCCGCGCCGAGGGCTTCCGCCGTCTGGCGGTCATCGCGGCGGTCGGCACGCGGCCCTACTACCGGGAGCGAGGGTTCGAGCAGGGCCAGCTCTACGTGATTGGGGATGTGTGACCGGCCCGGCGACGGACGATCTCGGTCGCCGCTGCCGCCAGCCCGATCACCAGCCAGAACAATGTGACCGAGTGGTGAAAGTCCAGGTTGAAAAAGTAATGATCCACCATACCGCCCGCCAGTGCGCCGATCAGCCCGGCGTGCAGCCCCCACCACAATGGCTCTAGCTCAGGAGCGGTCGCTGCCAGGGAGCGGGTGCGCCAAAAGCGGATAAAGAGGACGGCCATCACGACGAGAAAACTGGTCAGGCCGACCAGCCCCATCTCCTCGGCGATGAGGAGATAAACGTTGGCGACTCCGACGTAGGTATCAATGTCGGGCGAACCGCCAAAGCCGACTCCCAGCCAGGGGTAACGCCCGATCAGAGTAAAGGCGTCCTTGTACTCGCCAAAACGCATCTTGGTCGCCAGGTCCTGCCCCTGTACCCCCTGGATCAGGTGAGCGACGTAACCTGGGGCCAGGAGCAGCACGAGCAGCAGCGCGACGAGCAGGAGCGGCCACAGCTTGCGGTAGCGCAGCGTGGCGACGACGGTGAGGGCGATCCCTGCTCCCACCAACGAGCCGCGGCTGATGGTCAACACCAGGCAGAGGGCCATCGTGCCCAGGATCGGCAGCAGGTAGCGGCGGCGGAAGATGGGCCGGCGGGCGAACAGTTGCGGCGTGGCTATGCCCAGGGTCAGATTGAGCAAGCTGCCCAGCACGTTGGGGTCTACCGAGGTGGACGTGGCCCGCATGGGCAGTGCGGGGTCGTCGCGGATGTAGCGCAGGACGCCCGGCCCGGCCGGGTATCCCAGCCGCGCCAGTTTGGAGAGGGCGGCGATGACGAAATCGTCCGAGTAAATGGCGACCAGGTAGAGGAGGATGCCCAGGGCGGCAGCGGCAAAAGCGCCCAGGATCAACGCCCGGCTGATCCGTTCCAGTTGCTCCCCGTCGCGCACGGTGTTGACGACGAGGTAGAACAACCCCACGCTGAGCAGTATTTCCCCAAAATGGCGCAGGACATAAGAGGTGGCCGGGGCGTGGGAAAGTCCAAAGATGAATGAGCCGACGGCCAACAGCATAAATACAGCCACCGGCAACCCCAGGGACGCGCCGGTAAGCTCGCGCTGCGTTCCGCCGACGATCTGGAGCGCCCAGACGAAAAAGAGCGCCCCCAGCGCAGCGTCGAGAAGTGTGGGGGTAAAGCCAAAGTGAAAAGGGAAGGAGGCAAAGGGGAGCAGGCAGATGATGCCGATGACGACCCAATAGGCGGCCTCGATGTCACGCAGCATCCACAGGCCGACGAGCAGGCCCACCAACCCCACTCCGGCGGCTAGAGCGCCAAACTCGGCCAACAGGTATCCCGCGCCCACGGCTAACGCGGCGCACAGGGCCAGAATTGCCGGAACCGCCAGCCAGCGGCGGGTAAATATGCGGTAGAATGTGTATTGGTTCATGCGAATTGCGAATGAGCGAATTGCGAATGGCGAATGGGCGAATTGCGAATGGTGAATGGCGAATCAGGGTAGTGACCACGTGCCCAGTGGAACCTGGCTGAACCGACCATCCAGCGGGGCGAGGGTGGTCATGCGGAAGCGCTCGTAGGCCACCAGTGTGGCCTGTACCTGATCGCCGTCGAAATCCCCTGGAACGTGCAACAGGTGACGGTCTGCCACCAGGCTGCCCCGGATCCACTTGAGGGTAGGGATAGCCCCCAGGGCCGGCTGTATATCGTGCCGGTCGAGCCAGCGCCCGTCGGGGGCCAGCAGCCGCACGCTGATTCCATCGTCGTCGGTCAGCGGGCGCAGGGCCGCCAGCGCCACGTCAATCGTCATCGTCCCTCCCGGCGGGGCCGGATTGGCAGCCACGCCGACCACGGCCATCTGGTCGCCCAGGGGGACAAAGCGGGCGTCGGGGAGGGGAGTGGGCAGGCGGACGCTCCGCTCGCTGCCGGAGGAGGACAGGGTAAGCGATAGTCTCCCCTCCGCTGCCAGGGTCAGAGCGACGGTTTGGTACGTTCCCTCCGGAATGGATGGCAGCGTGACGGTGGCCTGTGCGCCGGATTCGCTCTGCACCTGCGCCTGGGTTCCCGCCCCGGCCGGCCCGCGCCAGTGCAGGTATACGCGAAGGACGTCCGGCAGGCTGTGGTCGTAATCCACCCCCACCAGAGTCGGCCCATCCGCAAAGGAAGCCTTTTGGGGGTGGAGTGTAAAGGGCGGGCGGGAGAGGGGCACGAGTTCCAGGTCGGTCAGGGGAGCAGCGTCGTCCCCGTCAGCGGCGGGGATGGTCTCGAACCCGGCATCAGTGACGGTATAAGCGCCCAGCGTCACGCGGTAGCGGCCCGGCGGCAGGGTTGGGTAGAGCGGCATGACGAGTCGCTCGAAGCGCACCTCGCCGGGGGCCAGGTCGGTGGGCAGCGCCCGGTCGGCCTGGGAGACGCGGCGGCCCGTGGTATCCAACAGCGCCAGAGTCAGCGACGGCGGCGGGTCGAGAGAACCGGTCACTCGCCAGGCCAGGGTGAACTCGGCCAGCTGGCCCGGGTGCAAGCTCTCTGGCCGCAGGCTGTAGCCGATCACCTGTACCCGGTCGCCAAAAGTCACGTCGAGCGGCGCGAGTGGGGCGGCGGGCGCGGTCACAGGCCGGGGGCGGATGAGAAAGCCAGCCTTCCACGGCTCGGTGGTGTAACCGGGAAACTCGTAGAAATGGGTCAGGAGCAGCGGGCGTGCCGGGTCGGCTTCCTGGATGCGGCGTCGCCAGGTGTCCGGGTATTCCTCGCCGGGGACGTTGTAGACGTAAGAGACCTGGACATCGGGGCGGAGGTGCTCGACTTGTTGCAAGTACCACAGCGGCGTGGCCCAGCGCCAGTCGGCCAGGATGAGGGCATTGGACGGAGCGCTCTCGATCAGCGGCTCGACCGTCTGGCGGGTCGAGTCGTCGTTGGCTAGTTCGACAAAGCTGGGTGCGTGGAGGCGACCGTTGAGAAAGGCGACGTAGAGGACGATGACGCAAAGGATAATGGAGCGGAGGCGCGATTTCACCAGGGCGGGGAGCATACCGGCGGCGATGGCGATGAACAGATAGGCGGGCATCAGGTACTCGACGGTCTGGGGAGCGCGGTAGGTGACGCTGACAAAGGTGTGCAGGGTCAGGCCGCCCGCCAGGAGGACAAAGAGCGGGCCGGCGCGGCGGGCGAGTACGGCCAGGACCAGCAGGGCGGTCAGCAGCAAAAAGATGTTGAACTGGAACGAGAACAGGGTCGGCACCAGCGCCAGGCGATTGGGCAGGTCGGTAGAGTTGGCAAAGGCGAACATGTCGCCGCTAAAGCCGCGTGCCAAAAAGTGGTGCAGGAACCCGGGCCAGGTAGCCATATCCGGGGACGACTGGGGAGCGGAGGCCAGCCCTCTGAGGGGGATGTAGACCAGGGGGACGATGAATCCGGCCAGTCCCACGAGCGCCGGGCGCAGCCAGCGCCGGGGCTGCACGAGCAGGTGCGGGTCGGTCAGCAGGAGGTAGACGACGAAGAAAACGGCGACAAAGGCGAGCGGCGGGTAATGGCTCCCTCCCAGGCCGAGCGCCAGCGCCAGGGTGATGAGGGCGCGGTCGGCCTGACGCCGGTCGGCGGCGGCGGCGAAGCGGGCCAGGGAATAGAGCGCCAGCGCGGCGAAAAAGACCGCCGGGGTGCGGACGTTGGCGATGGTGGCCTGTGCCCAAAAGGTGGTGGCCGTGCCCAGGGTCAGCGCCGCCGCCAACCCCGCGCCGAGCGAGGGGAGAGGATCAGCGCCCAGTTGTCTGGCCCACGAGCGGGCAGCCCGCGAGATCAACACCAGTGTGGCCGCTGCCAGCAACGCGCTCATCAAGTTCAAGCGATAAGCGGGGCTGCCGATTGGCAACAGGCGGATGAACAGATGTCCAACCAGGACGTAGAGGGGATAGCCTGGTGGGTGCGCGACTCCCATCCGCGCCGCGATCCATTGGAACTCGCCGGCGTCGGCGGGCAAAAGGCCGGGGGCGGCGGTGGAAATATAAGTAAAGAGGGCAACGGCGAACGTCGCGCCGTCCGTCAGATTCAGCGTGCGCCGTCCGATGTGTGAAATCAGATCAGTCTTCATCAGGTAGAGGGATTATACCACCGCCCGGACTTGAGGCAAGCGGCGGTTCGCCGTGGTCGCCGTGGTTCTGGGATTGTGCACATAAAAATATAGTGTTATACTGTGTCATTGG
>CAYNVC010000184.1:0-3157 GCA_964400615.1 uncultured Anaerolineales bacterium
TCTGCCGTGAGATCGTCAGCCCCAGTCCGCTCCCCACCGCCTGCTCCTCCGCTCCCGGCACGCGATAGAAACGCTCAAAGATGCGGGGCAACGCCTCCGCTGGAATGCCGGGGCCGGTGTCGGCAACACTGACGGTCACAATCTCTTTGTGGTAGTCTGCCGCGACCGTGATACTGTCGCCCGGCTTGCAATATTTGACCGCGTTGCCCAATAAATTGAGCATCACCTGGTGTAGACGCTGTGCATCCCCAACCACGGGGGGCAAAGAGGCCGGAACGTCAACCGTGATCCCAATCTGTTTGGTGTCCGCCTGGGGCTGCAAAATGCTGACCACCATACGGATCACTGTGCTCAGGTCAACCGGGTCTTGGGCCAGGCGAGCGCGGCCAGATTCCAATCGCGCAAAGTCGAGGAAATTCTTTACCATCTCGTTGAGTCGCTCGGCCTCGTGCAAGATGATATCTGAAAATTGGCGCACCTGACTCATGGTAGCGCTGGGGCGCTGCATCAATTCCGCGTAGGCGACGACCGCCGCCAGCGGTGTGCGTATCTCGTGCACCATCTCGGCAACCAGGTCGGATTGTCGGAAGAGAAGAGCGTTTTGCACCGCCACCGCTGCCTGATCCCCCAGCACAGTCAAGAGTTCCAAATCCTCGTCACCGAACTCGCTTCCCTGCCGCTTGTTCATCGCTTCCAACACGCCGATCACCTTGCCTCTGGCGACCAGGGGCACGGCCAGGATGGAACGAGTGATGAAACCGGACTGTCTGTCCGTCTGGCGATAGGCGCTGCGCGAGTCCCTGCGCACGTCCTGAACGATCACCGGCTCGCCACTCTGCACGACCTGACCGGCGACGCTGCCCTCCATCGGGACGACGATTGAGCGAATGCCCTGCAGATTGGTCGCCGCCTCGAAATACAATTGGCCGCTTTTGCGATCCACCAACAAAATCGAACTGGCCTCGGTCTCGGTCAATTCGTGCGCCGCCGAGACAATGCAATACAGCAGTGGGCGCAGGTCGAGCATCGAAGCCAGGGAGCGGTTGATTTCCAGTAATCCCTCCAGACGGGCTATCCGCTCCTTCATTTGCTGCTTGGTCATCTCTTGTTCTGTCATTTGTTTATCCCTCGATACAAGATCGCGCGATGAGAGGCAAAACGTCGGCCACGTCGCCGTGGATGACTATGTCGGCGACGGCGTCAATAAAAGTCGGGGTCAAATTGACCACTATCAAGCTGCCTCCGCTCTCGCGCACCAGAGCCGGTAAATGAGCCGCCGGCATCACTTCCAGGGATGAACCCGCCACCAGCATCAAGTCTGCCTGACGGACGTGCGCCATTGCCGCGTTGACCACTGTAACCGGTAGTTGCTCACCAAAGAGCACGACGTTGGGCTTCATGACCCCGCCGCAGGCGGGGCAGCGCGGTATCTGCCCGGACGCGATGAATTCCGTCAGCAAGGGGCCGGTGGGCATAGAGGCATAGCACCTGATACAGGTCGCCTCCCGGATGTGGCCGTGCAACTCCAACACCTCGTGCGATCCGGCCCGCTGGTGCAGGTTGTCAATGTTCTGGGTGATGACAGCCTTTAGATAGCCACCGTCCTCCATCTCTGCCAGTGCTCTGTGACCGGCGTTAGGTTCGGCTGCCAGCAGCATTTTCACCAATGGGCGCATCCAATCGTAGAACGCCTGCGGGTTGCGGCGAAAGGCGTAGGCCGAGACAATCTCCATTGGGTCGGCACGCTCCCACAGTCCAGAGCCAGGCGTGCGGAAATCAGGGATGCCGGAGGGGGTGCTCGCTCCGGCACCGGTCAGCGCGATGGCGTGCCTGGATTCGCGCAGCAACGCCGCTGCGCGTTTGATCTGGGTCCAAATTTCGTCGTTGCCTCTCACGCTAACCTCGCAAATCGTCAAACGCGCTATGCTGCGGCCAAATGTTCCGCGATGGTACGGAATTGCCGTGATACCAGGCTTTCGGGCTGCGCCATCACCATCGGAATCCCCCGCTCGGCCGCCTGAAACGCCAGGTCGGGAGCCGGAGTGATCACCCCGGCGATGTCGTGCTGTAATATTCCTTCCACCGTCTCTTTGGTAAATGTCGTCGCGGCTGGGGCTTTGTTGACCAGCACGATCTTGATGCGGTGGCCGGCTAGTTTCAATCCCTGGGTCATCCCATCCAGCAACGCCTGAGCCAGCGTGAGCGATATGCGTTGCGGTTCTACGCCCAGGATGACCTGGTAGCATCCTTGCAGCAGGCGCTTGTTCGTCTCGTCCAGTCCCGTCCCCAAATCGAGCAAGAGATAGTCGGACAACGCTGCCAGGTGGCGAACTATGAGCGCAGCGTGGGCAGGGTAAACCGGGATCGCTACGCCGGGCGGTTCGATCTGGCCGCTCAGGATCAGCACGCCGGTCGAGTGTTCCTCCAACTGAGATTCCACCATCTGGGGGTCAATGTGGTCGAGCGACTGGTCTAACAACTGCGCCAGCGCTCCGTGACGCCGCAGCCCCAGTTGCATGGAAGCAGTAGCCAGGCCATGCCGCAATTCGGCCAGCACAATCTTTTGTCCCGTGGCCTGACCTTGTGCCAGAGCCACGGCGGTGTTGATCGCCAGAGTGGTGATACCCACACCCCCCTTGGCGCCGAGGAAGCCAAAAATCTTGGCTCTGGCCTGCGGTTGTATCTCCGCTTGTCTGCGCCTGGAGCGTGCCAACACGGCCTCAATGTGCGAGGCCAATTCGTCTGGGTGGATGGGCTTGGTCAGGTAGTCGTCGGCGCCGGCCTGAAACCCGGCCACTTTTTCGTCCACCTGCGTCTTGGCGGTGAACATTATGACGGGCAGGTCAGAAGTGGCAGGGTTGGCCCGGAGGTGGCGGCAAACCTGGTAGCCGTCCATATCCGGCATCATCACGTCCAGGATGACCAGGTCGGGATTTTCTGAGATGGACTTGGTCAACGCCTGCGCTCCGGTTTGCGCGGCGGTGATTTCATAGCCCTGCCTTTGGAGCATCAGCCCGACCAGGCGCACGCTTTCCAGTTCATCGTCAACGATCAGTATTTTGGTCATCGCAACCTCCGTTTATTACTGTAGCACAGAATAGGCCGCTTGGCAAGAAAAAAGAGGGGGCTACGGAACGCGGGCGTCCCCGCCCGCATG
>CAYNVC010000184.1:3257-5987 GCA_964400615.1 uncultured Anaerolineales bacterium
CCGCTTGGCAAGAAAAAAGAGGGGGCTACGGAACGCGGGCGTCCCCGCCCGCATGTGGCCCGGATGGCCGTGTTCCGCTCACGCCCGCATTCGCTCTTGCCAGTGATGCCGATTGGTTGTATAATACAATAGTTGTAGTATACAACTATCTTTGAATGGAGGAATAAATGGCGCTTTCAACCACAGAGTACATACAGATCAATCAGGCCCTCTTCAGTCTGGTGCACGCCTACGAATCCCGCATGGCGCAGGATGCGAATAACGTCATCGGGCTGGCGCTTGCCGATTGTTCGGTGCTGATGGTGCTGCACCAGTTCGCACCGCTCAACTCGGCCCGGCTGGCACGCATTATGGACATCAACCCCGGCACTATTTCGCTCTACGTCCAGCGACTGGTGGAAAAGGGGTTGGTCGCAAAGGAGCAGGACGCGGACGACCGCCGCAATTGGTGGCTGACGCTCACCGGGCCGGGGCAGACGGTCGCCGGGGAGGTGGTCGCCAGCGCGGCCGCTTACACGCGCGATTTCCTGGCAGCCCTGGACAAAGATGAGCAGCGGACGTTGCACGGGTTACTGCTCAAGGCTTCCCACAGCCTGGGGTTCGAGTGGCAATGAAGCGCAAACTGGTGCTGATAAACCCGGTCAACCCGGCCCGCACCGGGCTGACGGTCAACAAAAGCTCCCGTTTCCCGCCGCTGGGGTTGGGCATCGTCGCCGCGCTGACGCCCGACACCTGGGAGGTGGATCTGCTGGACGAGAACTGGGAACCGTTCCTCTACCGCCCGGCCGACCTGGTGGGCATCACGGCCTTTACCGCCTCGGCCAACCGGGCTTACGAGATCGCCGCCGTTTACCGGGAGCGCGGCGTGCCGGTGGTGATGGGCGGTATCCACGCCTCGATGCGCACCGGGGAAGCGCTGCGGTTCGTGGATGCGGCGGTGGTCGGCGAGGCGGAAGCTGCCTGGGCGCAGGTGGTGGCGGACGTGGAGGCGGGCCAATTGCAGCGCGTCTACCGGGGCGGGTGGGCAGAAATGGCGGGGTTGCCTCGTCCCCGGCGTGATTTGTTTCACCCCGGTTATATGTTCGCCTCGGTGCAGACTTCGCGCGGCTGCCCGATGGACTGCGAGTTCTGCTCGGTGACGGCCTTTAACGGGCATCGCTACCGCCGCCGCCCGCCGGAGGAGGTGCTCGACGAGTTGGAGACGATCCCGCAAAAGATGATCTTTTTCGTGGACGACAATATCATCGGCTACGGCGAGCGGTCGCGGGAGCAGGCGTTGGAAATTTTCCGGGGGATGGTCGAACGGGGGATGGACAAGTGGTGGTTCTGCCAGGCCTCGCTCAACTTTGCCGACGACGAGGAGGTGCTGCGCTGGGCCGGTCGGGCGGGTTGCAAGATGGTGTTCCTGGGCCTGGAGGCGGAGGAGGTAGATGGGTTGGCTGAGGTGAACAAGCGGCTCAATCTCCAGCGCGGGGTGGCGAGTTACGCGGCCGCCTTCCGCCGCATTCACCGGGCTGGCATTGCTGTCTTGGGGGCGTTCATCTTTGGGTTGGACGGGGATACACCGGCAAAGTTGCGTCGTCGTGTCAATTATATGATCCACAGCGGCGTGGACGTGATGCAGACGACTTTTCTGACTCCGCTGCCGGGGACGCGGCTATTCACCAGGTTCCAGGCCGAGGGCCGTCTGCTCTACACCGACTTTCCCCACGATTGGGAGCGCTACGACATGACCGAGGTGATGCATATTCCGCGTGGGATGACGCCAGCAGAGTTGGTGGAGGCGATGGACGAGAGCAACCGGCGTATGTACAGTTGGCCGACCCTGGTGCACAAGGCAGTGCGCGCCTTTTTCGCAACCCGGAACTCGATAGCGGCGATGTTTGCCTGGAACTCGAACATCAATTACCGCAACGTGGCGGCGAGGACTAGCCAGGCACGAGGCATCGAAATGCCCCGCCGACACGAGGAATCTGTTCAAATCTAACGCCACCGGCTGGACGCAGATCAGGTCAGAGGGAAGGCGGTGTTCCTGGTACTATTCCCACTCAATCGTCGCCGGTGGTTTGGAGGTGATGTCGTACACCACTCTATTGACCCCCGCCACTTCGTTGACGATGCGGTTGCTGACGCGGGCCAGCAACTCGTGGTCCAGCCGCGCCCAGTCGGCGGTCATAAAGTCCTCCGTCGTGACGGCGCGGAGGGCGATGACCTCCTGGTACGTCCGCTCGTCCCCCATCACACCCACGCTCTGCACCGGCAGCAACACGGCGAACGATTGTTGCGTTGCCTGACGCAGCAGGCCCGCCGCCCGCAGTTCTCCCAAGAAAATACCGTCCGCCGCCCGCAGTGTCTCCAGTCGCTCCCAGGTGACCTCTCCGAGGATGCGCACCGCCAGCCCCGGCCCCGGGAACGGCTGCCGCCACACGATTTCTTCGGGTAATTCCAACGCTTCGCCAGCCGACCGGGCCTCGTCTTTGAAAAGATAGCGCAGCGGTTCGACCAACTCGAACTGAATATTTTTTGGCAGTCCGCCCACGTTGTGATGGGTCTTGATGCGCGCTGCCGTCTGGCGCTCAGGGCCGCGGCTCTCGATCACGTCGGGGTAGAGCGTGCCCTGGGCCAGGAAGCGGGCATCTCTCAACTTGCCCGCCTCTCGCTCAAAGATGCGGATGAAACGCTCGCCGATGATGCGCCGCTTTTGCTCCGGGTCGGTCACGCCGTTCAACG
>CAYNVC010000185.1:0-5935 GCA_964400615.1 uncultured Anaerolineales bacterium
TGCGTGTTGTGTTACTCTTCTTCTTCGATTTCGATGACTTGAACGCCGCGATAGGTGCCGCAGGCCAGGCAAACGTGATGAGGACGCACCGGCGCACCGCACTGCGGGCACGTGACCAATTTCCTGGTTCTCAGCGACCATTGTGCACGACGCTTCTTTCCTCTAGTCCGCGACGTTTTACGCTTTGGTAGTGGTGGCATGTTATATTTTCCTTTCCAGGGAGATGGATTGACGATCCACCCCCGTAATCTAAATTTGCGAGAGTATTCCAGAGCGCGGGCATTTTGCCCACAGGAGAGGAACGCGGGCATCTTGCCCGCATAGCCGCGTTCCATTTGCAAGAGCACGTATTATAGGAGCGAGAGACAAACCTGTCAAGGCGAGTCCTCGTCAACCGGCTCTACCTGGTCGAGAGATTGACCCTCCCGTTCCTCCTGCGCGGTCTGGATGGAACGAATGCCGTTTTCGACCACCGTCAGCGCCCGTTTCAGGTCCTGCTCCATCTGGCACAACACGTCAAAGGCATAACTATCCGCCCCTGAGCGCACCTCCTCCGCCTCCCGCTCCGCCTGTTCTCGGATGGCGGCGGCCTGCTCCTCCGCCGCCTGGACGAGCGCGTGCCCGGCCGTCAGTTGGGCCGCCTCGTTCCGCGCCAACGAGACGATACGTTCCGCCTCCTCGTTGGCCTGAGCTATGGTGCGTTCCTTTTCCCTGATGACCCGCTCGGCACGCCTGACCTGGTCGGGGACAGAAATACGCATTTGATCAATCAAAGGCCAGATGTGACGCTCGTCCACCATGCGCAAGCCGCTAAAGGGCAAGCGTTTGCTTTCCTTGACCGTTTCTTCCAGGCGATCTATCAGGTGCAGAATATCCATATCGGCCTCCGGTATTCAATCACGCAGTGAGACGAGCGGCGCTGGTTCGTGGTTCTTTTCCCGCTCCAGCCGCTTGACCTCCAGTGCAGCCACGACGTGCGGAGGAGCCATACCGCTCACGTCTCCCGCCAACATGGCAATTTCCTTGACGATGCTAGAGCTCAAAAAAGCGTGCGATTGCCTGGTCATCAGGCAGACGGTATCAACCTCCGGCGCGAGCTGCCGGTTGGTGAGCGCCATCTGGTACTCGAGCTCAAAATCGGAGATGACCCGCAGCCCACGGACGATGGACTGCGCTCCGACCTGGCGGGCGAACTCGGCCGTCAGCCTGCTATAGGAGGAGACCCGCACGTTAGTGAGGTCAGCCAGGGCCTGTTGCACCAGTTCCACCCGCTCCTCGACCGTGAACATCAATTTCTTGGCCGGACGGTCGTAGATGGCAATCACCAACTCGTCAAAGATGGTAGCGGCGCGCGTAGCGATGTCTATGTGTCCCATGTGGATGGGGTCAAAAGTGCCAGGGTAGATAGCGATGTGGTTCAACTGACCTCTCCTTCCCCTTTCCAGAACCGCGCCACCTGCCGGGCAAGCAACCTGTTGTCCGGGTCGGTCAGTTCTGGGTCGGTCTCGAAAAAGCGACGGGCAGCCTCGCGGGCGGCCTCGATGAGCTGCAAATCGGTGACGCTGGCTAACTTGAGGTCAGGGAAACCAGCCTGCCGAGCGCCCAGGAACTCGCCCGGCCCGCGCATTTCGAGATCCTTTTGCGCCAACTCGAACCCGTCGGCGGTGGATTCGACCGCCTGCAACCGTTCCTGAGCCTCTGGCGAGGAAGAACCGGAAATCAGCAGACAATAGGACTCGTGCTCGCCCCGGCCCACGCGGCCCCGGAACTGGTGCAGTTGCGCCAGGCCGAAACGGTCGGCCCCCTCGATGAGCATCACGGTAGCGTTGGGCACGTCGATCCCCACCTCGACGACGGAGGTAGCGACCAGAATATCCAGTTCGCCACGGGCAAACTGGGCCATCGTGCTCTCTTTCTCCTCCCCTTTCATCCGCCCGTGCAACAACCCCAGCCGCAGATCGGGGAAAATGTACTTTTGCAGACGGGCGTGCTCCTCGACGGCAGCTTTGGCCTCGATTTTATCCGATTCCTCGACCAGCGGGCAGATGAAAAACGCCTGGCGGCCTTTTTCGATCTGGGAGCGCACAAAGCTAAACGCCCGCTCCCGCTCGGTGGGCAGGATCAGGCGGGTCACGACCGGTTTACGGCCCGGCGGCATCTCGTCAATGATCGAAACGTCCAAATGCCCCCACAGCGTCAGCTCGAGCGAGCGGGGGATGGGAGTAGCAGTCATCACCAGGAGGTGCGGGTTGTACCCTTTTTGCCGCAGCGCCGCCCGCTGGCCGACGCCAAAACGGTGCTGTTCGTCAATCACAGCCAGGGCCAAATCCCGAAAGTGCACCCCTTTCTGGATCAGGGCGTGAGTGCCAACGATGGCGCTCACGCTCCCCTCGGCCAATCCGGTGAGGATTTCCTCCCGCTCCCGCCCGGTGACGCTGCCCGTGAGCAGTTCGATGCCCGGAATCTGGGAACTGAGGTTGGCAAAGTGCTGCTCGGCCAGAATTTCGGTGGGGGCCATCAGGGCCGCCTGAGCGCCGGCAGAAACGGTCAACGCCATTGCCGCCGCTGCCACGGCGGTCTTGCCGGAGCCGACGTCCCCTTGCAGCAATCGGTTCATCGGTTGCCCGCCCCGCAGGTCGGCGACGATCTGCTGCAAAGCGCGTTTTTGCGCCTCGGTCAACTCGAACGGCAGGCTGCGAACAAAGTCATCGAGCGCACCATCTTCAACCGGCAAGGCACGCCCCGGCGCTGAGCGCCACAGGTGACGGCGGCGCAACAGGCCAATCTGCAACACGAACAATTCGTCGAAAGCCAGACGGTAACGCGCCTGCTTCAACATATCCTGGTCGTCCGGGAAATGAATCTGGGCGATGGCGGTCTCCAAATCCAGCAGCCCCGCCTCCTGGCGCACGGATTCGGGCAGATGATCGGGCAGCCGTTTTGACCAGTAGCCCACACTGCGCTTGACCAGGGTGCGCATCCACCTGGCACCGATTCCCTTGGTGAGCGGGTAAACCGGCACTATACGAGCGGTATGGAGCAGCTCCTCGTCCAACGGCTCCCACGTGGGGGAATTGAAGCACAACCGGCCCAGGTATTCGTCCACCTTGCCGCTGACGACGATCTGCTGACCGCGCTTGATCTTGTCGGCCAGGTAAGACTGGTTGAACCAGGTCACCTGGAGGAAGCCGGTTCCATCGGAGAGCACAACTTTGAAGAGGCTACCGCCGCCCCTCGTCTTGCGCACGCCGGCATCCCAGACCTGGGCGATCACCGTCACCTGCTCCTGGTATTCGAGGCGGTTGATGGGCTTGAGGTGCGAATAGTCGTCGTAACGGCGCGGGAAACAATAGAGCAGGTCGCGGATGGTGTGGACGCCCAGTTTAGCCAGCCGTTTCGTCTGCATCGGGCCGACTCCCCGCAAGGTGGCGACGGGTGAATCGAGATCGGTATGCGCCAACGACGGTGTCCGCCTGGGGACGGGCGGAGCGGGTTTGTCCGGAGGAGGAGGGACATTTTTTTCTTTAGAGACAGGTTGGGGAGACGGGACGGTCTGGAGCACGTCGAGCAATTCGGCGATAGCCTGGCGGCGGGCGGAGGTTGGAATGGTGCTGTAGGCCCGCAGTCGCCCGGCCACGTCCTGCACCCACGCATCCGCCTCCGGGCCAAACGCGCCCGCAGCCTCCCGCACCCACGTGTCGGCGTAACTGGTCAAGCCGCCGAGGACGGCCCGATCGTGATACTTTTCCATCTCGAGATCGAGAATTTTGACCAACTTTTCAACAGGAGTCATCATCACCTACCCGGCAGCCACCACAGCGACGCCCAGCCCGCGCGGGCCAACGTGGGTGCCGACGATTGTAGTAATCGCCACAGTCAAGACTTGTTCGGAAGGGCACAGGTCGAGCAAGCGGCCGCGCAGCTCGTCAACGTCGGGGGCGCAAGAGTGCAAAATCGCCAACCGTTCCAACGGTTGGTGGGAACGCGCCAGATCGACCAGCCGCTCGATGGCACGCCGCCGTGTGCGCGTCTGCCCCAGGTCTGTGACCTTGCCCAAGAGCACCTGCAAGACCGGCTTGATGCGCAAAATCTGGGCCGCCCTGGCCCGCACCCAGCTCACCCGCCCGCTGCGGCGCAAGTATTCCAATGTATCCAGCACGGCATAGACGTACACGCGAGATTTCATCTCGTCCACCAGCGCCAGGATGTCACTGGCGCTGCGGCCAGCGGCGGCTGCTTCCGCCGCTGCGACGACCATCCAGCCCAAACCCATCGAGAGCTGTCCCGAGTCCACGACGTGCACCCTGACCCCTTCCACGTCCTGCGCCCCCAGGCGAGCCACGTTGTACATCCCACTCAAATTCGCCGCGAGCACGATGGCGATCACGTCGTCCGCTTCGCCGGCCAGCCTGCGGTAGGCGCGGCTAAACTCGTGCGCCGGCGGGACGGCGGTGGTCGGCGGAGATGGCATACCCGGCAATCGAGCGTAGAACTCTTCCCGGCTGAGCGCCCCAGGCGAGTTGGCGTCCCGGTAGCTACGGCCAGCAATCTGGACGTAGGCCGGCACAATGGTGATGTGCAACCGCTCTGCAACGTCCGGCGGTATATCCGAGGTGCTATCGGTGAGAATGCGCACCCGGCTCACCGAGGTATCACCTCTCGGCTCACTCCCTCGTACACCATCAGTCCCGTTCCGTCCGGTCCAATGTGTGAAGCCAGCAACGGGCCGTAGAGCAAAACCGGGCGCTCGCGCCCCGCCGCGACAGGTTCCAATCGCTCCTGCAACAATTTGGTCTTTTGCGTGGGATAAGGGGTGCTCTGCAAAATGGCTATCTGCTCGATGTCGGAGAACTCGTTAGCAAACTCGACCAATTTGTCTATCGCCCGGTCCGAGCTGCGGATCTTTTCCATAGGGATGATGGCCCCCTCCTCCATCGCCAGGAACGGCCTGATATCCAGCATAGCCCCCAGTATAGCCTGGGCGGGACTGATGAAATGGCTGTGTTCCAAATAATCCAGTGTGTCGGTGACAAAGACGATATAGACGCGCCGCACCATTCCCCGCACCTGGCGCACGACCTCGCCCAACGGGACAGAGGCATGGGCCAGCCGCGCCGCTTCCTGCACCAATATGCCCAGGCCCAGGGAAAGCGTCTCGGAATCCACGACCAAAATGTCACACCGGCCCAGGAACCCGGTGGCCGCTTTTTGAGCGTTGCGGTAGACCGGGCTGAGGCTGGAAGATGAATGAATCGAGAGAATCTTGTCCGTCTCGCCCATCAGGCGCTCGTACACTTGTCGAAACTGCTCGACCGTCGGGCCGACCGGCTGGGGATGGATACGGTTGAGCGCCATCTGGTGCAACAACTCTTCGTGATCTAAATCTATGCCATCCCGATAATCATGGTCGTGGATACGAAAGACCAACGGTACAATCGTGATTCCCAATTTTTCGACGACGTCAGGGGCGATAACCGCTGCACTGTCGGTAACAATGTGAACTCTAGGCACAGCACCTCCACCGGCGAGAAACCCGCGTTTGAGAAAAAACCGGGTTTTCTACTCTACCGAAAGAATGTAATGATAATGCGGTTGCCCGCCCAAGATAACTTCGATCTCCTGGTCGGGCCAACTTTCCTGCAACGATTCGGCCAGCGCCGAGGCATCGCTCTCGCTCACGTCAGCGCCATAGTACAGGGTGATGATTTCTCGTCGCTCCGCGCCCATCTCGGCCAGCAGCGCCCGCACGATCTCTTCGATCCGTTCGCCGGCTACTTTTAGCTTGCCCTCGTGCAGGCCGATGATTTGCCCATCGGCGACCTCCACACCGTTGATCGTCGCGGTGCGCGTCGCAGTTGTGACCTCTCCCGTCTCGACATCCTCCATCGCGCTCGTCATCACGTCCACGTTGGTCTCGAGGTCGGCCTGGTAATTG
>CAYNVC010000186.1:0-5820 GCA_964400615.1 uncultured Anaerolineales bacterium
GGCGGATACGTACACCGCGCTAAAGGGAATACTGCAAGTTAGCTGATAACTCGCTGTGAACCACGCCACGTCCAGCAAGAGTGTCACCACATCTACGCGATCTAGTCACCCCTGTCCATACCTACACGTGCTTTACACCGCCTGTCCGCACTTGGGGCAAAAGCGTGCCCCCTCTTTGAGCGCGGCCCCGCAGTGGGGGCAAAAACGCTGCTCCTGGCCCGGTGCAACCGGCTTGCCGCAGCTGGGGCAAAAGTGCGCTCCCGGCCTGAGCACTGCGCCGCAGGATGAGCAGCGTAAGGGGCCTGGTTGTGGCTGTGCTGCCGGTTGGGTGGGAGGATGCGACGCGGGAGGATAGTGGGCCGGCGGTGGAACTGGACGCGCCTGCCGGGAGCGCCGTCCCATCACGACCAGCCCGATCACCCCGACGAACAGCAGTACCCCCCCGACGCAACCCAGCCCACCGATGAGCAACCCGATGCCGGTCAGCGCCAGCAGCCCCATCCCAGCCCCGGCGGATGGTGGCACGGGCGGCGGGGTGGCGTAGACAACCGGGGTGGGGGAGGGGAGCGGCGCGGGCGTGACCGGCGGGCGCGGTGTGGCCGACTCGTTGCCGGGTGGCAGAGTAGGCGGAACCACCGCCGGCGGCGCGGCCAGTTCCAGCCGCCCGTAACCATAGCCGGTGTCCGGGCCGGAAGGGCCCAGGTCGAGCGCGTTGTTCAGCAGAAAATCAATTACCTCCTGGCGGCTGAACTCGGGATGGGCCTGCCAGATCAGCGCGGCGGCCGCGGCGGTGTGCGGGCAGGAGGCGGACGTGCCGTCGAACCCATTGTGGCCGTATGTGGCCCCCGATACCCCAGCCGGGGCCGAAATCTCGGGCTTGAGCCGCCCGTCGCTGGTTGGCCCCTGCGAACTATAGTCGGCCAGCGAGTCGTCCCAATAGTTGACCGCGCCGACCGTCAGCGACCCCACCGCGTCTCCAGGTGGGCAGATGCTATTGGCGGGCGACGGGTAGGCCACGTCCCCGCCGTTCACGTAAATATCCAGCGTCGCGGTTCCGTCGGCGTCGTATGCCTCGACGACGGCGTAGACGGTGTCCCCACCGGTCTCGTAGAGAATGCCCTCGTAAGGCTCGTCCCCGGCCGCGCCCGATTGTGAATCCTGGGACGAGGCTAACTCGTTGCCGTCCACGTCGTAGAGATAAAGCTCGTAATCCTGGCTCGCCTGCTCCCAATCGTCGTCCCAACTGAGGATGACTTTGACGAATCCCCAATTTTCGATTGGCAGCATTTCCTCACCCGGTGCGAACTCGTGCAGGCTGTCCCCATCCTCGTCCGTGAACACGCCCTGATAGTGGCCCAGTCCCTCGTTGCCGGCCGAGTTGACCCACAGGATGCCCTGGGAGGCCAGATCGTCCACCAGCCGGGCGTCCCACTCGCTGCCATCGCGCGGCCCGACCAGCCCGCCCGCCGAGTGGGAAATGATATCTACGTTTTGGGCCAGCAACCAGTCCACTGCCTCGCCCATTGCAGCGTCGGAGCCATCGTACCAGGCAAAAAAAAGCTGTGCCTCCGGCGCTACCTCGTGGACGATTTCGGCGCAGGCGACGCCGTGTACTTCCTCCTCGTCGTACCAGCCAAACGTCTCCATCACGACCGTGTCCGGCAACTCGACCCCCAGCAGGTCCTGGTATCCCTCGAACCCCAGATCGAGGATGCCGATGCGCAGCCCCGCGCCGCTGAACCCGGCCTGATGCCACTCGTCGGCGTTGATGAGAGCCACTCCTTCTCCCTCTACCTCGCTCCCGTTCGAGTTGTTGGCCTCGGGCAGTTCGACCCTGACGACGTGCTCCAGTGCGGTGAGTTGGTCAAAGATGGCGCCGGGGTGTTCGGACTGTAACTCGGCCTCGATCCGCGTCAGCGGTACGGCGATGTTGATCCGGTCGCGGTAGGCGCTGACGACTGTGATGCCGGCGGTCTCTAACTGGGCCACGAGCGCGGCGCTATCCTCCGTGTCGAGGATGAGCGTCATACGCACGTCGCCGCTGGGCGTGAGCATGCCGCGCTTGTCCGCCATCTCCCGCGCTGCTTCTTCGCCTCCCTCCTGGTAGGCGACCAGGAACTCTTTGTAGACCGAGTCCAGCGCCTGGTCGCCGAGGATGGAGGCCAGTTGGGGGTACTGGGCGGCCAGCTCGGCGAGAGAGGCGGGTGGGGTGATCTCTGGCAGAGAGATGGGGATGGAACTGGGATGGGCTGCCTGCGTGTGCAGGAGATAGAGCGCCCCGGCTGTCGCCAGCAGCAACAGTCCCACGACGAGCAGGGCGAGCAATGGTTTGTGACTTTTCATTTGATTTTTCCTCCGGGAAAGTAGAGAAACCGGGATTTTTCGGAAAGAACCCGGTTTCTGGCAGTCTCACTGGATGACCGTGATCTCCAACACTTGTGACGAGGCTGCTTTGTGAGCGGGCTGCTCTTCCCGCGTTTCCACCGTCACGGCGGCGAAAATCTGGGCTGCGCCTGGTTGCGCCGCTTCCAACTCAAAGAGCGCCGTGTCGCTGCCACCGGGTGGAATCTCGGTCTCGTGTATCACCTCCTGGCCTGCGGGTGGGGTAAAGAACGGCTCCCAATCCAGCAAACGATAGCGCAGGTTGCCGAGTGGCACATCTCCGGCGTTGGTGATGGTGATGGTGACGGTGAGCGACTCGCCCACGCGCAACTCGGTAACGGAGGCGGTGATGGCGACCTGGACGCTGACGGCGGGCGGCGGCGTCTCCGAAGGGGCCGGGGTGGCGGTGGGCGGCGGTGGCGTCTCCGAAGGGGGTGGCACGGTCGGCGCGGGTGTGGTCGTGGGTGTCTCCTGTGGCCTGATATATTTCGGCGCGACGAACACGGCAGCGCCGGCGATGGCGGCGATGCACGCGAATGCGATGATCCCCGCTACCCACAGCGGCCAGCGGGAGGAACGACGTTGTTTTTGGGGCGGTGGTGCGGGCGGTGGCCCATAGGGCTGGGGCAGGGGGCCTAGCGAGGGCCGGGTGGCTTCTTGTGAGATGTGCGGTGGCGGCGTGGATGGCGGCTTTGAATCTGGGAGTGGTTTGCCGCAGCGGGGGCAAAAGAGCGCCCCCGGCTTGGCCGTGGCCCCGCAGGCGGGGCAGATTACGCCTGCCGGGGGCGTCGGTTGCGCCGGCAACGGCTGCCCGCACTGTTTACAAAAGTGGGCATCGGCCCGGTTTTCAAAACCACAGTTTGTGCATTTCATCTTTAGGCTCCGTCACGGTGTGCGTACTGCAAAGTTGTCGAACTCGAACGTGGCTTCATCTCCCTTGTCCAATTCTATCGCCACGCCCGTCTGTCCGCTGCTCAAGTGGCTGTCATCTGCCTCGCCGGCCAACTGTCCGTTGATGTAAAAGGTATAGTGTGACCCTTCTGCGACGACTCGCAGCCGGTTGACCCCGCCCGAAACAATGGCCGTGGACTTGGTCCAATCAATCACAGTGTGCCAATCTTGTTGATAGCGGACAGAGAACTTGAAAAGCCCGCTGTCCTTGGCCAGGAATAAACCATAGGTGCCCGCATCCGCTCTCTTGAGCACCAGGCCGTACCGGCTATCCTCCGGCCCGCTGATCCGTCTGACCTCTACCGTCAGATCCAGATCGCTGGCCGGCTGAGCGTCCGAGATGGCCCACCACACGACGCCGTCGAGTGCGTTGGCCTCCCAGCGGTATTTGCCACCGCTGACGCTCCGGTTGCCGGATATGCGCTCGTCCTCATAGTCGCCGCTGCTCCAATCGTTTTCGTTCGTCTCGAAACTATCCTGGAAGGTGAGCGGCCAGAGCGAGATCGCCTCCGGCGAGCGCATTTCAAAGTCGTCGAATTCGATTGTGGCCGTGTCGCCTTCGTCCAGCCCTATCACCAGGGCCACCTGACCGGTGCTCAATTTGTCGTCCGTGTATTGGCTCGCGTACTGGCCGTTGATGTAAAAGGTAAAGACCTCTCCCTCGGCGATGACCGCCAGCCGGTTTGCCTTTCCGGGCTGGATGAGTGGACTGCCTGTCCAGTCAATCAGTGTGTCCCACTCTCCTGCGTATCGCACGCGGAATTGATAATCCCCCCCGTCCCTGATTCTGAATACGTAATAGTTGTCGCTATCCAGGCGGCGGAAGAGTAACCCGTACTGGGCGTTCCCGTTCCCGCCGACTTGTTGCCCGTCTGCCGCCAGGTAAAAATCCGAGATTGTGTCTACGTCCGGTATTGACCACCACACGACGCTGCCGGACGCAGTTGCCTGCCAGCGGTACTTGCCCGCGATGCTCCGCGAACCGGTGAGTAGCTCATCGTCGTAATCTCCGACCGTCCAGCCGTTCCCCGCCACGTCAAAGCTATCCGAGAAGACGAGCGGCCACTGGGTGGCCGCCGTGAGCGTGGCGTCTGCGCTCGCCTCTGCGGTGGCTGTCGCCTGTGCTCTGGCCGTGGCTGTGGCCTGGTCTACCTGGGCGGTTGCGGTGGCGTGGGCAAATTGTTGCGCGATTGCCGTCGCCTGCGCCTGGGTTATGGCTTCGTTCGTCGCCTCTGCCTGGGCGGTAGCGGCTACCCCGGCCTGGTGGATTGCCGCCCCACCCAGGATCAGGATCGCCCCGCATAGCAGGAGCAGTGCCAGTGCACCACCTGCCCAGAACCAGACCGGTATGCGCCGTTTCCGTGGCGCTGTTGTGGGCGTGGGGATGGGAGCAGGCGCTGGTTGCTGTGCTCCGGGCAGCACGCGAGTTTTTTCGTACCGCTCCTGGACGACGGGACGCTGCTGAACGGCAGTTGGGGCACGCAGAGCCTGTGCCATCTCTTGGGCACTCTGCCAGCGCTGCGAGCGCGGCAGTTCCATCGCCTTGAGGATCGTGGTTTCTGTCTGCGGGGTCACGTTTGGTCTCAGGCTGCGCAGTGGCTTGAACTGGCCTGGGTCGGCTATGCGCAACGTGGCGGTCGGTGGGGCCTGACCGGTGAGAGCGTGGTATAGGGTGGCCCCGACGCTGTAGATATCTGAACGAGGGTCGGTGTGCCCGGCGTCGGATTCGTACTGTTCCGGAGGGGCGTACTCTGGCGTGCCCATGCCGCGCATTACCGTCTTGGTGCGCGGATCGCTGGGGTCCCACAGTTTGACCAGACCAAAATCAACCAGCATCGCCTGCCCGTCGGGGCGGATGATGACGTTCTGCGGCTTGATGTCCCGGTGGATCACGCCGTGGGCGTGACAGTAGGCCAGCGCGTCCAGCAGTTGGCCGCCCCAGGCCAACGCGTCTGCCTCCGGCAGTGGCCCGTGTTGGGCGATGATGTCGGCCAGATTTTCTCCCTGTACCAGGTCCATGACCAGGTAGATGTTGCCGCCTTCCTCGAAGAAATCGGTGACGCGCACCAGGTGGGGATGGCTGAGGTGGGCCAGAACGGAGGCCTCTTGCCGAAATTGTTGGCGCAGCTGGTTCAACGTTTGGGGGGCGAGCTCTGCCTGGGGAACCATTTCTTTGAGTGCGATGGGGATGTTGAGGCGCGTATCCCAGGCGCGGTAGACGGCTCCCATGCCTCCCTGTCCCAGGAGGGCGACGATGCGGTAGCGATTTTGGATTGTGGCTCCGGTAGTTAGCATAGTACTCCTGTTCCCGCCAGTGTGATCCCCCGATGCCTGCCCCAGCGATTTCCCCGCCCACGGGCCGAAAATCGCTTCCGGCAGGGCAAAGAAGCGCTGGGGGAAAGCGCAGGTATGCAGCGCTGAGCGCTAGATGGGGGTTCGTAGTAGCGGCTTGAGCCGCTTTTGAGCCTTTTGGACGGCTGAAGCCGT
>CAYNVC010000187.1:0-5792 GCA_964400615.1 uncultured Anaerolineales bacterium
TCCGGCGAGGGCTATGGAACGCGGCCATTTGCGGAACGCGGCCATCCTGGCCGCACGGATGCGGGCAAGATGCCCGCGATCCGGCGGGAGTGCCCGCGATCCGGTGGGGATGGCCGCCGGGCCGATTTGTCACCTTGCAGTGCGTTTGGTATAATATGCGTGGAGGTTCTCCCGATGCAAATAAAAACACCGCTGTTGATCGCCTTGTTCATCCTGGTCTCTCTCTCGATTCGGCCACCAGCAGCCCTCGGCAGCGCCGAGACCAACGGCGACGTGACGCTCACCATCGTCGGACGGGTGGTAGATGCACAGAACAACGGTGTGGAGGATGCCGAGATACACATATTCATCGGTGGGGAGGAGACAGGGGGCATCCACACTAATCCCGACGGTTCGTACATCGTGGATTTGACCCTGCCGCAGGCACTGATCGAAACGCAACCCATCGCTCTCCAGATCAGCAAGCCGGGGTTCCGCGTCACACGCCACGGCTTTGCACGGCAAGAGATCGCCTCCAGCGGCGACCACTATTACGCCCGCGCCCCCGATGTCGTGCTGCCGCGCATCTTTAATGCCGCCTTTTTCATCGCCACGACGATCTTTTTGATCGTCTTTGGTTCCATATCTTTTAACCTGTTGCACGAGACAATCGCCGCCTTCCTGGGCGCGGCGCTCATGTTGGGGGTGAGCTACTTTTTCGGCAGCCTGAACCCCAATTTTTGGATCATTGGCTTTCACCGCGCCATCACTTTTATTGATTTCAACGTCATCTTTTTGTTGATGACGATGATGATATTTATGGCTATCATGAGCAAGACGGGTGTCTTCCAATGGCTGGCCTTTCAGACCTTTCGCCTGGCGCGGGGCAACGGTTTCCTGGCGGCGGCTATCCTCGTCTCCATCACTGGGCTGTTCTCGTCGGTGCTGAACGATACGACCGTAATGCTGCTGATGGCCCCGGTCAGCATCCAGATTGCGCTGGCGCTCGACATCCACCCGGCGGCCATCGTGGTGCCGGAGGTGATGGCCTCGAACATCGGCGGAGCGGCCACCCTCATCGGCACGCCGCCCAACACGATCATCGGTTCCTATGTCGGTCTGAGTTTCAATCAATTCCTGGGCAACATGTTCCCCATCGCCCTGATGAGCATGCTCATCCTGCTCGCCATGACCCGCTGGCTGTACAAGGACGAGTTCGGCCACAAGGGCAAAACCGCTTCCCCCGCCCTGGTCGCGCAACTAGAATCCGGCGCCCAGATCAGCGATCACGTTTTGTTGCGCAAGTCGTTGATCCTCCTGGCGGTCACGCTGGTAATGTTCTTTACGGCCGACCTGTTCGGTATGCCGCCGGCAGTCGTCGCCATAATTGGCTCGACCGCGCTGTTACTCTGGGTCAGGCCGGACGTGGGGGAGATGCTGCACAATGTGGATTGGACGACACTGGTCTTTTTTATGTGTCTGTTTATGATGGTGGGGGGGATTCAAGAAGTGGGGCTGATTCAGGTCATCGCCGAAGCGGTCAAGAACCTGGCCGGAGACAGTTTGCTGCTGGCTACGCTCTCCATCATCTGGGTTTCGGCCATTGCTTCGGCGGTGGTAGCCAACATCCCCTTTACGGCGGCTATCGTCCCGGTGGCGGTCTTTCTCACGCAGACCATCCCCGGTGCAGAGAACAACGTCCTCTACTGGTCGCTGGCGCTGGGGGCCGGGTTGGGTGGAAACGCTACCTACATCGGCTCGGCGCCTAACATCGTTGCGGCCGGCATCTTGGACCGGGCCGGGTTCCGGCTCAAGTTCCAGGACTTTACGCGCGTCGGTGCGCCGATCACATTTGTGACCGTTCTGCTGCCGACGCTGTGGATTCTCATCCGCTACTTTTGGCTAAAATTCTAGGGAGGCATCATGGGCAAGATTCTCTGCGCCACGCGGGGAGGAGAGGCCAGCTACCGCACCCAAGACGCGGCCATCGAACTGGCTCGAGAGCGGGGCGACGAATTGCTCTTTCTCTACGTCGTAGACCTGCACTTTCTCGATAAAACGGCCGCTCCAATCGTCGTAGACGTGGGACAGGAAGTGGGCAAGATGGGCGAGTTCCTGCTGCTGATGGCTCAGGAGCGGGCCGCCGCGCAGGGCGTCAAAGCGCACACGATCCGCCGCGAAGGCAGCGTGCGGGAGGAACTCAAGAACGCTGCCCGTGAGCAAGAGGTCGCGCTGGTCGTGCTGGGCAAGCCCGGCGACGCGGAGAGCGTCTTCCAGTTGGCCGACCTGGAAGCCTTTGCCGCCGAGATCGAGAGCGAGACGGGGGTGGAGACGCGGATCGTCTGACGAGTTGTAGGGGCGTCACCCGTCAACTGTGAGTAAAACAAACAGTCCAGGGTTCATCACCCTGGACTGTCTCTGTTTGGTATCAGCGCCCGGTTCCTACGCAAGCCCGGTGTTGACTGGCGCAGGTTTGCCAACGCTTCAGGCGATTGCCCGCGCGGTAGCCCGCCGGGCGGCGGCCTTTTCCCACACCACCAGCAGCGGCACGGCGATAAAGATGGCCGAGTAGGTCTCGCTCACCATCCCGACCAGCATAGTGGCGATGAACGGCTTGATGGTCGCCCCGCCAAAGAGGATGATGGCGATCATCACGAACATGGCGTTGAGCTGCGTCGCCAGTGAACGGTGAATGGTCTCCAGGATGGAGCGGTTGACTACCTTCTCGAACGGCTCTGTCTTGTGGCGGGGAATGTTCTCGCGGATGCGGTCAAAGACGACGATCACGTCCTGTACCGAAAAGCCGATCACGGTCAGGATGGCGGTGAGGAAGAGCGCGTCCACCTCCCATCCGGCGATGATGCCCATGAGCGCGTAAAAGCCAAACGAGATGATCAGGTTGTGGGCCATTCCGGCGATGGTGCACACGCCATAGCGGAAGGCGTTGGGCACGCGGCGGAACGAGAACCACATAAACGCCACGATGATCAGTGAGGCGACCAGGATCGCAACTCCGGCAGCCCGGGCCACCTCGCCTCCCACCGAAGGTTCCACGGTGTCAAAGTTGAGCGCGTCCTTGTCTATTGGCCCCACCTGCGCCTCGATTGTATTCAACAGATTCCCCACCTCTGAAGCTGTGACCTCGCGCGTGCGTACCTGCCAGGTGTTGTCCTCCGGCGCTCCACGGGGTTGGATGATGGCGCTCTCCATGCCATAGTCGTCAAAGACCGCACGGATGGCATCCTCGCTAACCGGTTGGTCGAACTTGAGCACCAGAATGCTCCCGCCGGTGAAATCAATCCCAATCCGCATTGGCTGGCCGAACTCGAGTCCTGAGGCAACCAGCGCCCCGAAGCTCAACGTGATCAGGATGGCGGAAAAGATAAAGTACCAGTTTCGTTTTTCGACGATGTTGAACATTGTTATACCCCCAGCAGCCACTCGTGCTCGGCCAACCAATCGCCGGCGCTGCCGGCGACCTGGCGCACAAAGGTGCGCGTGGCGAACACAGCGGTAAAGATATTGATGATCGTCCCGATAGCCAGTGTGATGGCAAAGCCTTTGACGATGCTGGCCCCAAAGTTTGTGCCAAAGAAGAACAGAATCGCGCAGATGATGAGCGTCGAAAGCTGCCCGTCGCGGATGGAGGGCCAGGCGCGGGTGAAACCGGCCTCGATAGCCCCCTTCAGGTTGCGCCCGTTCCGCAATTCCTCCTTCATCCGCTCAAAGATGAGGATGTTGGCGTCCACTGCCATCCCCGCCGAAAGAATGAACCCGGCGATGCCCGGCAGCGTGAGCGTGATCGGCCCCAGCTTGTAGAGCGCAAAGTTGAGCAGCACATAGATGATCAGCGCAGCGTCGGCCAGGCTGCCCGGCAGACGGTAATAGATCAGCATAAAGAGCAGCACGATCACCAGCCCAATCGCACCGGCGCGAATTGATTTTTCGACCGATTCGCTGCCCAACGATGCCCCGATGCGGTTGAAACTTTCCACCCGCAATGGGACGGGCAGCGCACCGTATTGAAGCTGAATGGACAACTGGCGGGCGGTGTCGAGGGTGAACTGGCCCGAGATCGAGGCCCTGTTGTTGGGGATTGGTTCCCTGATCGTCGGGCAAGAGATGACGGTCTTGTCCAGCACGATGCAGAGATATTGCCCCACGTGGGAGGCCGTATAGTCGGCAAATACCTTGCCCGCGTCCGGGTTGAACTCGATGGGGATGACGTACTCACCCTGCTGCGTGCGATCCAGCCCCACGTTCGCCAGGCCCGCCCCGGTGAGGATGGTCTGGTACACCTCCGGTTGGGGAGCGGGGGTTGATTGCGCCGGCGCGGCCTGGTCTCCGCTGGGCGCAATGGTGACGCTCTTGATCACGTCACCGACGGCGATGGACTTGACGACATCCATACCGGAAACCACCTGCCCAAAGACGGTATAAGCGCCGTCCAGGTTGGGGGTGGGGGCCAGGGTGATGTAGAACTGGCTGCCGCTGGACGCTCGCTCCGGGTTCACCGCGTCCCCCGTCCGGGCCATAGCGATGGCCCCTTCGATGTGAGGCAGCCCGATCTCGGCCGGCACGGTGTAGCCCGGCCCGCCCTGGCCGTTGCCCAGCGGATCGCCGCCCTGGATGACGAAACCCGGTTCCACGCGGTGAAACGTCAGATTGTCGTAAAAGCCCTGCTCGGCCAAAAAGACAAAGTTGTTGACCGTCTGCGGGGCAGCGTCAGTGTTCAATTGGACGACGATGTTTCCTTTGGCCGTCTCGATTGTGGCGGTATAGGTCTGGCTGGTATCTATCTGCATTTCCGGCGGTGCGCTGTACATCCCGTTCCGGTCGGTTGGATTGGTGGGCATAGGCGGCCCCCCGGGCAGCGCCGGGCCTGCCAGGGCCGGCGCTGCGGTGGGACTGAGCGCAGCGGTGGGGGTGATTTGTTCACCCGATTGCGCCCGAGTTGGCCCACCCAGCGTCGTCGTGATGACCGTTCCGGCCATCAGCGGGTTGTACCCGACGTCCACGAACTCGAGCAGCGCGGTTCCCTTGATCGTCTCCACGGCCTGCTCCGGGTTTTCGATGCCGGGTAGTTCGACGATGATTCTCCGCTCCCCCTGCGCCTGCACGACCGGCTCGGTCAATCCCAGGCTGTTGACGCGGCTCTCGACGATGCGCCGCGCTGTCTCCATCGAAGTGGCGTCCACGGTTTCCCCTTCCGGCACGTCGGCGGCCAGCAATACCTGAAGCCCGCCCTGTAGATCCAATCCCAGGTGGAGCGCCATGTCCCGCTGGTCGGCCGGCTGCCAAAAGAGCAGATTTTTGGCCCAGTCTGGGTGTTCGATGTTCAGGTCAACGAACAGGGCTGCCAGGGCCAGGATTATAATGCCAACGAGTTGCCAGGTTTCATTCTTTTTCATACCGTTGTCCTTTCAATGTGATGTTTTGAACGAGGGGGATTATAACCGCGTGGGGCAGTTGTGTCAATGTTGGCTGCGCGGCTGCAAAGCACGGATAGCCCGGAGCAAAAATTTGCCGCCCGCGTTGGAGTAGAGTATAATAGCCTGATGGACAGCGTTTGTTGTGTGATAATTTCCGCCCGGCCACTGGGGCCAAAAACCAACCATGTCGTGAGATTGCGGCACGCCCGCGCCCGGCGCGAGGAGCGGAAGTGAGCATCTTGCACTGGGCCATCAAGGGCCTGGGCCTGCTGGTCGGGGCGACGCCGTTGCGCGTGAGTTACGCGGTTGCCACGTTGATCGGGGACGGCATGTACGCTTTCTGGCGGCGGGGGCGTGAGAACCAGGTGATGAACCTGCGCC
>CAYNVC010000188.1:0-5790 GCA_964400615.1 uncultured Anaerolineales bacterium
GCAGCGGTGAGAACACGGATTGGCAGGATTGGCGGATTTTGCCTGACGCGGGTGCAGATGGGCAGGATTGGCGGATTTTGGCAGCGGTGAGAACACGGATTGGCAGGATTGGCGGATTTTGCCTGACGCGGGTGCGGATTGGCAGGAGTAACGGATTCTGGCCCGGAATTGCCGTGATGCGAGTCCCACGGGTGTTTATCCGCCAACCCTGCTCGTCCGTGCTATGCTTGCAAGAAGAGCAATTTTGTTATAAGATGACCCCAGAGCACACAATCAGGGGAGAACAATGACCAATCCAGCAAAAATTCTGATAGTAGACGACGATCTCCAAATACGCGATCTGCTATCTGCGTCCCTCGCTCCTCTGGGGTACAAGATTTCATCCGTCAGCGACGGCACACAGGCTCTGGAAAGAATCACAGCGGAACGGTTCAACCTGGTGCTGCTCGACCTTATGCTGCCCGGCATAGGCGGCATGAGCATCCTCAAGCACATCCGCGATCAGGCAACCGAGACAGAGGTCATCGTGCTCACCGCTCACCCCTTGATAGAGAACACCGTCGAAGCGCTGCGGCTGGGAGCATACGATTATCTCACCAAACCGTTCCAGATCAACACCATCCGCTCGGCCGTCAAGAGAGCCATAGAGAAACAGCGCCTGGAGACTAAACTGGCCGCCATCTACGACTTGAGCCGCGAAGTAGCTCTCTCACTGAACGTGCAGCAAGTTGGCAAAGTGGTGATCGAGATCGCCGAACGAGTACTAGAGTTCGAGGCATGCGATCTGGGGCTGATTGACCAGGAACGGGGCGAGTTGTACGCACTGGCGGAATACGGGGCAGAACAGAGCAAGCCGCGATTGGCGCTGAGTGACGAAAATGGAATTGCCCTGGCAGCGATACATAACGGAGAGGTAGTCTATACACCCGACGTGCGAGACGACCCCAGATATCTGAAGGTGAGAGCCTCCACCCGCTCCGAACTAGCCATCCCTCTCAAGATAAAAGAGCGCGTGATCGGGGTACTAAACGTCGAGAGTGACGAGAAAGACGCATTCAGCCCCGGTGACGTGCGCCTGGCTTCCACACTGGCCGCTCAGGCAGCAGTAGCGATAGAGAACGCCCAACTATACGAACAAGCGCAACGCGAGATCGCAAAACGCAAGAAAGCAGAGTTGGTATCACGCCAGGAGCGGGACCGGGCACAGAAATATCTGGACATCGCCGGTGCTATAATAGTGGCCCTGGACAATCGAGGAGGGATCACTCTCATCAACCGCCGGGGACGCCAGGTACTGGGGTATCGAGAGAAAGAATTACTGGGCCAAAATTGGTTCGATACCTGCCTGCCGGCACGAGACAGAAAAAAAGCCAGAGCGGCCTTTGACAAACTGCTGGCAGGAGAGATCGAGCCAGTCGAATACTATGAAAATCCAACCCTGACCAGGTCAGGGACAGAAAGACTCATCGCGTGGCACAACACAGTTTTGCGAGACAAAGCGGGTAAAATTGTCGGCGTCCTGACCTCAGGGGAGGACGTCACCGAACAAAGACAGAGAGATGAGGAAATCGCGCGGCGCAATATCCAATTGGCAGCTCTAAACGAGATAAACCAGGCCGTAAACTCGACCCTGGATTTGAAAGAGACGTTGACCCTCATTGCAAACCACAGCACCCGGTTAATGAACGTGGAAGCAACATCGGTACTGCTCTACGACGAGACCAAAGGCGACCTATGGTTCGCGGCAGCCTCAGGAATAGGCACGAACACAATACTGGGACAACGGTTGGCGATGGGAGAGGGAATCGCAGGCTGGGTAGCTCAACACGGCAAACCGGCACTGATACCAACCGCGTCGGACGATCCTCGCGTATTCAAAGGCTTTGACCGGGAGGGTATCTTTACCACCAGTTCGCTCCTATGTGTACCTCTACACAATAAAGGCAAGATCATCGGCGTCCTGGAAGCACTCAACAAGAAGCAGGGGCCATTCGATCAAGACGACCTGCGCTTGCTGAGCGCACTGGCAACGCCTGCGGCCACGGCCATCGAAAACGCCCGCCTCTTTGAACAAGTGCGCAGCGGACGGGAGCAACTGTTGGCGCTCTCTCGCCACCTGGTGGACGTGCAAGAGGCCGAGCGCGGGCGAGTGGCACGCGAGCTTCACGACGAGACCAGCCAAACACTTGCCTCTTTACTGCTGAGCCTGAGCATGCTGGAGATGGAAGCCAATCACCCCCAGACAGTGCGCACCCGGGCTGCCGAGATGGAAAAGATGGTGAACGAAATGTTGGATAACTTGCACCGGCTGGCGATGAACCTGCGCCCCGCCAGCCTGGATATCCTCGGTCTGACACCAGCGTTGGAACAATACGTCGAGACGTTCGGCAACCAATACGGCATCACCACACAATTCGCGGCCGTTGGGCTGGGAGATGAGCGGCTTGCACCGGAAATTGAGACGGCCATCTACCGCATCGTGCAAGAGGCCCTGACCAACGTGCTCCGGCACGCCCAGGCATCCCACATTGACGTGCTTTTAGAACGGCGTGACGGTCAGATCGTGACTATCATCGAAGACGATGGGGGCGGCTTCGACACCCAGGAAACAATGCCAGCCAACCATCTGGGGCTATTCGGTATGCAAGAACGGACCAAAATGCTGGGCGGCAATCTGACCATCGAGAGCACCATTGGAGTGGGAACGACCATATCGGCAGAGATACCAGACGTGAGACGCGAGGAGTGAAACGTGATTCGGATTCTCATCGCCGATGATCACGGTGTGTTGCGGGCGGGGCTACACGCCATGCTTGACGCCGAACCCGATATGCAAGTGGTAGGCGAGGCGAGCAGCGGCATAGAAGCCCTGCGTTTGAGCGGCGAGTTACACCCCAACATAGTGCTCCTGGATCTCAGTATGCCCGGGCCGGGCGGTATTGAGGTAACGCGGCAATTACAGAAAAAACCCCAGGTTCGCGTGCTCGTCCTCACCGTCCACGAGGAAACGACATTGCTCCAAGAGGCCATCCGGGCCGGAGCCGCAGGATACGTCACCAAGCGGGCCATCAAATCCGAACTCATCAACGCCATCCACGCAGTTTGGCGCGGCGACCTATACGTCCACCCCAGCATGACCCGCGCTATGTTGCAAGACACCCCCACCCTCTCCCCGGATAATAGTCCGGTTGAGCCGCTGACCCCCCGCGAGATCGAGGTATTGCGCCTCATCGCCAAAGGATACACCAACCTCCAGACAGCCGACATTTTGAGCATCAGCGTGCGGACGGTCGAAACCCATCGCGCCAACATAATGGACAAGTTAGGCATACGCGGGCGGGCGGAGATGGTACGCTACGCGATGAGGCGCGGCCTGCTCGAATGAGCGGGCAGCCTGGCCCCCGAACCGCCTCCGTAGAAACTACCGAGATAACTCGCTCAAAAATACAAGATTTATACCCTTCACAACCACTCTTCAATCAAGTATACTATTGACAACTGCTCAATCAACCCTCCCGCAGGCTGCCCGGAATCTCTTCCAGGCCGGCGGGGTGGTGAGCTGACGAAACCGAGTCACAACCAGGTGCTAATATGAACCCTATTTCTGTCATGCTCGTGGACGACAATCCAACCTTTCTGCGCGTGACGGCTCAATTCCTGGAAGCACACACCGACGTGGTCATAGCCGGCACTGCCAACGGGGGAGAGGAAGCGTTGAGCAAAGCCCGCGCTCTACAACCCCAGGTCATCCTGATCGATCTGGCTATGCCCGACCTGCCTGGGTTAAAGGCCATCCCCCGCCTGCGCGAGATGCTGCCCGAGACAGGCATCATCGCCCTGACCGTCATGAACACCAGGAGCTTTCGAGAAGCGGCGCTGGCCGCCGGGGCGAACATCTTTCTCCCCAAAGCCAATATGCGCACCGATCTATTGCCGGCCATCCGGCAGCTTGTACATGGCAACGGGCAAAAGAAAACGCAAGCGCCAGGAAATATCCCCGTCAACAACACTCTGCACCAACGCCGCATCCTCGTCATGGAGGACGACGACTACCTGCGTCGTCTCTACTACAAAGCGCTACACTCCGCCGGCTACGAGGTCAATACAGCCGGAACCGTGCAAGAGGCACGCGACATCCTGACTCAGGCCCACTTTGACCTCTTGCTCTGTGACATCAAATTGGGAGATGAACGCAGCACCGACCTGCTGAACGAATACGCCAGCGCACTCTTCACCAGCGGGGCGCAGGTCGTCATAGTGTCGGGCCAGCCACAGTACCGCGATATGTGCACAGACCTGGGCGTGGACTTTTTCCTGGAAAAACCGGTCGCCATAGGCACACTCGTGACATTGGTGGACCGGCTGACGGCGCGGGACGCATGACACGCTGCCGCTAAACATAGCTCGTAACCCAATTGCAACGAACCGGTAATTCAATCAGAGCCAAAATAGAATATACTAGGAAAAGGAGAGAGATGAAGAAATTCTGGCTAATTTCCACGAGTATACTGTTGTTGAGCGGTGCGCTACTCACTGCTTGCACGACCCCCGCGCCAGAACCAGATCAGATTTCGGTGCGCCTCAAGTGGGCGCACCAAACCCAGTTCGCCGGCATCTATGTGGCCGACAAGGAAGGCTATTATGCCGACGAGAACTTGCAAGTTACAATAGAACCGCTGGACATGGACCGGCAGGTCACGACCGAATACGTGCTGGCCGGCGACAACGACTTTGCCATCGGCGCGGCCGAGGAAATGATCGTCGCCCGCAGCGAGGGGCAGCCGGTACAGGCCGTCGCCGTCATCTTCCGCCTCAACCCCCTGGTCTATGTCGCCCCCACTTCTGCCGGAATCAACTCCCCCGCCGACCTGGCCGGCAAGACAATCGCCCTCTCTCCCGGCCAGGGAACGTATCTGTACCAAGTGATGATGGCCCACGCCGGAGTAGACCGCAGCCAGGTCAACGAACAAGAGATGACCGTCTGGGATATCTACGGGTGCTGGGAAGAGGCCGACATGTGCGCTCAATACGCCACCAACGGCCTGGCCCGGGCCATATACGACGGGGTGGACACCACCACCCTCTGGCCCAGCGATTACGATGTGCCGTTCTACGCCGACGTGCTGTTCACCAGCGACGAGATGATCACCGAGCACCCCGACGTGGTGGCCCGTTTCGTGCGTGCCACGCTCAAAGGATGGCAAAAAGCAATCCAAGACCCCGACCTGGCGGTCAAGGACACGCTGGCGTTCGACGACAGCCTCGACCAGGGCTTTCAACTAGAAGCGATGAAAATGAGCATCCCCCTGATCGACACAGGAGAGGATACCATCGGCTGGATGAAAGCCGATATCTGGCAAAGCATGCACGATATTCTGATCGAGCAGGGTTTGATCGCCGCGCCGGTTGACCTGACGACCGTCTATACCAACGAATTTGTGGAAAACGAGTAACGTTCCATAGCGCAGCGTGGAGACCTCGGTTAAAATGCCGTAACTGCTCAGACATTCCCGCACAGTGAGACTGGTGCACCGGGCAGATAGATGCCTGAGCAGTTACGAAACATCCGAGATTCCCCACACGGGATGACGCCCGCGCCAAGCGGAGGAATCTATGTCTCAAAACAGGATAAAAGCACAGGCAGCCACCTCGGCCGGGCAATATGATGTAAAGCGCATCGAGCACTTGACGCTAATATTTGGCGCCGGCGGGATCGTCTACATTGGCTTCTACCTGTTGCTATACGTACAAACCGGGGTCTGGCAGTTCCTGGTTCCAATAGGGACCGTC
>CAYNVC010000189.1:0-5758 GCA_964400615.1 uncultured Anaerolineales bacterium
CGGCTTGACCGCCCGGTAGCCGTGCAGCGGTTCCGCCGCCGGGTTGGCTGCGCTGGTAAAAGTGTCGCCGACGTGACACTCGCGCACCGTCTTGAGGCCCGTGGCGACGTATCCCACCTCGCCCGTCCGCAGCCGTTCCGTGGGGGTCATCCCAGGGGTAAATATGCCCACCTCGATTGGCTCAGTCTGCGTGCCGGTCGCCATCAGTTGCAAGAGTTCATCCCGCGCCAACTCGCCATCAATCACGCGCACGTAAGCGACTACCCCTTTGTAGGAATCATAGTGCGAATCAAAGATGAGCGCCCGCAGGGGCGCATCGTCCCGGCCACGCGGTGGTGGCAGGCGAGTGACGACCGCCTCCAAAACCGGCTCGATTCCCCGGCCCTCTTTGGCCGAGACGCGCAACACCTCGTCCGGCTCGATTCCCAACAGTTCGGCGATCTCTAGCGCCACCTCGTCCGGCCGGGCCGAGACCAGGTCGATTTTGTTGACGACGGGGATAATTTCGAGGTCGGCTTCGAGCGCCATGTAGAGATTAGCCAACGTCTGGGCCTCGATCCCCTGAGCCGCGTCCACGACGAGCAGCGCCCCTTCGCAGGCAGCCAGCGCCCGGCTGACCTCGTAGGCAAAATCCACGTGGCCGGGGGTATCAATCAGGTTGAGTTGATATTCCTCGCCATCGGCGGCGGTATAGCCCATCCGCACCGCCGAGGCTTTGATGGTGACTCCCTTTTCCTGCTCCAGTTCCATCGCATCGAGCACCTGGGATGTCATCTGGCGTGCGGGGATGGTGCCGGTCAGCTCCAACAGCCGGTCGGCCAGCGTTGACTTGCCGTGGTCAATGTGGGCAATGATGCAAAAATCACGGGTATGGGTTTGATTCACTCACTCACCTCGTTTGTACTGTTCGATTGCGCCGGAAGCAGGACGATAAAACGGCTACCCCGGCCCAGTGTGCTCTCGGCCCACACGCGCCCGCCGTGCAATTCCACCAATCCTTTGACGATGGAGAGGCCCAGCCCCATGCCACCGTGACGGCGGGTCATGTGGTCCTCGACCTGGTAAAAACGGTCGAATATCCGTTCCAACTCGTCCTGCGGAATCCCAATGCCGGTATCAGATACTGTGATCTCGACCTCGTCGCCCCGGCTGCGCAACGTCACCGTGATCTCACCCATCTCAGGGGTAAACTTGATTGCGTTGGAGATGAGGTTATCCAGCACCACCCGTATCTTTTCCTTGTCCGCCTGGATCGGCACGACGTCATCGGGCAGATCGGCCCGCAGCACCAGCCCTTTCGTCTCCGCGATGACCTCGCTATCCCGGCAGGCCTCGCCGACCACGGAACGCATATCGAAACCGGCGGGTGATACGTCGATCTGGCCGGTCTCCAAAAAACGCAGGTTGAGCATCGTCGTGATAATGTCCTTGAGATGAGTGGCGGCACGCAGCACCGCCTCCAGTTGCGGCCCGGCCTCGTCCCCCAGTTGCTCCTGGAGAACCACGGCGTAGAGCAGGATCAGGCTCAGCGGCGTGCGCAGCTCGTGGGAGGCGATGGCGATAAAATCAGATTTGAGTTGATCCAGCTTGCCCAGCCGTTCGTAAGCGTCCTGCAGAGCGCCGATCAGACGGGCGTTTTCGATAGCCACCGCCGCCTGGGCCGCCAGGGCGGTCAGAATTTCGGTGTCGTCCGGCCCAAACGCGCCCTCATCCTCCTTGTTGATCGTCTCCAGCACCCCAATGCGTCGTTCCTTGATCTGGAGCGGGACCGCCAGCAGGGAACGGGTCTGGAACCCAATCTGTTGTCCCACGGCGTCATAGTGGCGCGGGTCGGCCGGCGCATCCGCAAGCACACAAGGCTCGCCGGAGATGAGCACAGCCCCGGCAATGCTATCCTCGACCGGAACCGGAATGTCGAGCAGTTTGGAGGAATCACCACTTTCGGCACGGAAATGCAGCTCGCCGCTGCGGGTATCCAGCAGGAGAATAGAAGCCGCCTCGCTGCCCGTCACCTGGGCCGCCACGTTCACAATCTTGTGCAGCAGAGGCTCGAGGGCCACCGTGGAAGTCAATTCACGGCTAATCTCGAGTATCCTCTCCAAACGCTGCTGTTGAGATTTGGCCTCGTTCATTCTTAACCCTCCTCCGAAAGAGACTGCAAACAAGCCACAATAGCAGGCTCTATTTCTATCCCCTCCCCTGCCAGGCTCCACCAGGATAGAAATTCGACGTTTCCGGCCGGGCCGCGCAGAGGCGAGGGCATCAGGCCGCGCAGGTTCAACCCCAACGTGGTGGCAGCGCCCAACACTCGCTCCAACACACTGCGATGTATCCGCCGCTCGCGCACCACCCCACCCTTACCGACGTCCCTCCGCCCGGCCTCGAACTGCGGTTTGATCAGGGTCACCACCTGGCCCTCTGGATCGAGCCAGTGCATCGCCGCCGGCAGAATCAGCCGCAACGAGATAAACGAGACGTCGGCCGTCACCAGGGACACCGGCTCCGGCAAAGCGTCCAGGTAACGAGCGTTGGTGCGCTCCATCACCACCACGCGGGGATCGTTCCGCAGCCGCCAGGCCAGTTGACCGTACCCCACGTCAATGGCATAGACCCGACGTGCGCCGTATTGGAGCAGGCAATCGGTAAAGCCGCCGGTGGAAGCGCCCACGTCAGCGGCCGTCATCCCCCGCACGTCCAGTTCAAAGCGGGCCAACGCCGCTTCCAGTTTTTCCCCACCCCGGCCCACAAAGCGCGGCCGCGCACGGAGCGCGATTTCGACATTCGTCGCCACCTGCGTACCCGGCTTGTCGGACACCTGCCCCGCCACGCGCACCTCGCCGGCGCGGATCACCCGCTGGGCCTGCGCCCGGCTCTCCGCCAATCCCCGCTCGACCAGTAGAACGTCCAATCGCTTTTTTACCACCCTTGTATGATACTGCAAGTCGGCAAGTTTGCAAGTGGGCATTTGCGAAAATCGGGTATCTCTGTTATCATTCCAATACAAATCAACCAGGAGGGACACTTTGCTCACCGGTCTAATCAAGACAATGCGGCCCAGGCAATGGGTCAAAAATATATTCGTCTTTGCGCCACTGGTTTTCGACGTCAAATTGTTCGAGCCGCGCTATCTGGCCCCAACCGTCGCCGGGTTCATCCTGCTGTGTCTGGTCTCGGGCACGGTTTATATCATCAACGATCTGGTGGACATCGAACAAGATCGCCAACATCCCAAAAAGCGGAATCGGCCGCTCGCCAGCGGACGGGTGAGCAAGAACGCAGCCACCATCCTCGCAATCGCCATCCCCGCCTTTGCGCTGCCGGCAGGGTTCCTCGTGGACACCCTCTTTGGCGCGATTTTGACCGGTTACCTGGTACTCCAGATCGCCTACTCGTTTTGGCTCAAGAACGTGGTCATCATAGACGTGATGACCATTGCAGCCGGGTTCCTGCTGCGCGTGGCAGCCGGCGTGCCGTTGGTGGAAGCGGAACGGTTCTCCCCCTGGCTCTATATCTGCATGGCGCTGCTGGCCCTGCTGATCGGCTTTGGCAAACGGCGGCAAGAATTGGTGCTGTTGAAGGAAAACGCCAACGCCCACCGCGAAATTTTGCAAGAATACAATCTGACTCTGCTGGATCACATCATCAGCATTGTGACCGCCTCGACGCTGGTGGCCTACGCTCTCTATACTTTTTCCGCTCCCAATCTGCCTGCCAACCACGCGATGATGTTGACCATCCCCTTTGTGTTGTACGGCATATTTCGCCTCCTCTACCTGATGCACGTCAAAGGGCTGGGAGGTGCACCGGAAGAGATCGCCCTCACCGACCGCCCGCTCCAGGTCACGTTCCTGCTGTGGGGGTTGAGCGTCGTCGCCGCGATGTACGTGCTCAAATGAACAGGAGGCAGGAGGCAGGAGGCAAGGGGCAGGGGGCAAGGAGCAGGAGGCAAGAGGCAGGGGGCAGGAAGTCGGTTGACATTTTGCCAGTTTATGGCATACTATATCAACCGTGGTGGATGTAGCTCAACAGGTTAGAGCACTGGCCTGTGGAACCAGTGGTTGCGGGTTCGAATCCCGTCATCCACCCCAGCCGCCGAAGAAACCAGGTTTTCAGGAAAAACCTGGTTTTTGTTATCAAAGGAGCAAAATATGGCGCGAAAAGTAGCCCCCAAACTGCCGCGCGGGATGAGGGATATCCTGCCGCAGAAAATGATCCTCCGCCAATACGTCATCAAAACCATACAGCAAGTTTTCGAGGAATTTGGCTTTGAGCCGCTCCAAACCCCGGCGGTCGAGCTGGAGGCGACGCTCAAGGGAAAATACGGGCCGGACGCCGAACGGCTGATCTACGACGTCGCCCACCGGGGCGGCAGGGAAAAGCTGGCCCTGCGCTACGACCTCTCTGTCCCCCTGTGCCGCGTGGTCGCCCAATACCCGGAGATGACCAAACCGTTCAAGCGGTATCAGATCGCGCCGGTCTGGCGGGCCGAACGACCGCAAAAAGGACGCTACCGCGAGTTCTACCAGTGCGACGCCGACACGGTGGGCACGACCAGCATGTTAGCCGACGCCGAAATCATCGGCGTCACCTACGAGATATTGACCCGGCTCGGCTTTGACAAATTCGTGGTCAACGTCAACGACCGCAAGATCATCACCGGTATCGGCCAGCTCGCCGGCGTGCCGGACACGTTGTTGGGCGGATTGTACCGCTCCATTGACAAGCTGGACAAAATCGGGCTGGAAGGGGTGCGGGCCGAGCTGGGCAAGGCACTGATCCCCGACGACGTGATCGAGCGACTGCTCGAATTCCTGCAAACCGGCGGCAGCAACGGCGAAATCCTGGCCCAACTGCGCCGCTGGCTGGCCGACTATCCCACCGCACTCGCGGGCGTGGCCGAGTTGGAGGAAATGACCGGCTACCTGCAAGCTATGGGTATCCCGGAGACACATTACCAGATCAAACCGGCGATGGTGCGCGGGCTAGAGTATTATACCGGCCCAGTCTACGAGACCATAGTGCAAGAGCCAAACATCGGCAGCATCACCGGCGGCGGGCGATACGATGAACTGGTGGGGATGTTTGCCAACCGCAGCTATCCAGCAGTCGGCACTACCATCGGCATCGAGCGCATCATTGACGTGATGGAAGAGCTAAAAATGTCCCCCTCCAACATTGGTGAGACCGTCACCCAGGTATTGGCGACCCAGTTCAATCCAGATACGGTGAACGAGTCGCTAAAACTGGCCCGCGAGCTGCGCCAGGCAGGGCTGAACACCGAGTTGTATATGGAAAGCAGGCCACTGGGCAAACAAATCCGGTACGCGCTCAAAAAAGGCATCCCGTATGTGGCAATCGTAGGCCCGGACGAGATAACAGCCGGGCGGGTGACACTCCGCCACCTGAAGCTAAAACAGCAAACTAGCGTCCCCCGTGACCAGGCCGCCACCCAAATCGAAGCGTGGCAGAACGACGCCGGTTGACTTTTGCCAGTTCATAGTGTAGAATAAGGCCAGATCGCTCAAATCTATCACACGGTGCAGGGGAGAGACCGCCACGAGCGGCCACCGAAGGGGCAAACCGGCGCACGAGGCTGAAGGCGACGGCGAAACTCTCAGGTAACAGGACTCTGCACCCAACCACCTCTGGAAAGTCGTCAGACACCGAAGGGGCAAGGCCCGAACCACTCGGGAGGAATCTCTCAGGTTTGCAGACAGGGGGACACGCAGCTAGACTATCTGTGTGTCCCTTTTTTTGT
>CAYNVC010000190.1:0-5748 GCA_964400615.1 uncultured Anaerolineales bacterium
CGCCCGTCCAGCCAGGAGTGCGCCCCCGCCCCCACGCCCAGCCACGGTTCGTTGTGCCAATAGATGAGGTTGTGGCGGCAGACGTGAGATTGGTAATTGGTCATTGGTAACTGGTCATTTGTTCTTGCCCAATTCGAGATCTCGTAATGGAAGAACCCTGCTTCCGCCAGCACTTTTTCCGCCAACTCGTACATTTCGGCCGCTACGTCGTCGTCCGGTGGGGGGAGTTTGCCGGAAGCGATGCGTTTCGCCAGCGCCGTCCCCGCCTCGACGCTCAGGCAGTAGAGCGACAGGTGTTCCGGCTCGAGCGTCAACGCGGCTTCCAGCGTCTCCTGCCAGCGCAAGACCGTCTGGCCCGGCAGGCCGAATATAAAATCCAGGCTCAGATTATCGAACCCGGCGGCGCGGGCTGCCGCGACGTTATCCACTGCCTGCGCCCAGGTGTGGATGCGGCCCAGCATGCGCAGCTCCTCCTCGTGCGCCGACTGCACCCCCAGGCTGAGCCGGTTGACGCCCAACTCGCGCAGGCCGCGCAGATAGGGGGGGGCTATTGTGCCGGGGTTGGCCTCGAGCGAGATTTCTGCCTCTTTCGAGACGCGAAAAGTGCGGCGTGAAACGCCGAGCAAGCCAGATAGCAGATCGAGGGGCAGCAGGGAGGGAGTGCCGCCGCCGAAATAGATCGTCGGCACAGGCAGGCGGCCCCAACGCTCACCGGCAGCCGCGATCTCGCGCTCCACCGCTGCAACGTAATTTGGCATCAGCGCGTTCAGGCCGGTGTAAGTGTTAAAGTCGCAGTAGGCGCAGCGGGAGCGGCAAAATGGAACGTGGACGTAGAGCGCGGTTGGAGATTGGGGCACGCTCATTCGCGCGGTTCCGGCAGCCCGGACGCCAGCGTGTACCCGGCGACGCAGAGCGCGAGTGAGACGGCGAACAACCCGGCAAAACCGAGCAGATCAACCACCAGCCCGCCCAGTCCAGAGACCAGGACGACGATCCCCATTATCGTGTTCGAGGTTCCCAGGTAAAGGGGCCGTTCGGCGGCGGGAACCAGCTCCAACAAAAAGTTGCTCCCGGCCAGCACTTGACCGGGCCGCACCGCGCCATCGAGGAAAAAGAGAGGCAGCACCAGGTATGGGAGCCACGTTCCCTGTGGGTGTGTGAGCGCGACCATGCAGACCAACAGCAGCGCCAGCAGCACTGTCGCCCCGGTACCCAGGTTCAGCAGCCGCATTACAAGTTGGTTCCCGCGCCGGTCGCTCACCCGGCCCCAGAGCAGGTTGGAGAGCAGTTGAGCGCCGATGCGAGTCGCCACATAGACCCCCACCATTCCGGCCGGCGCCCCCAGCACCTTTTTGGCATAGATACCGTAAAAGGGCAGCGCGATTCCCGCCAGCGCCAGACTCATCCGGGCGGACAAGTAGCGGCGGTAGACTTTGTTCTCGCGCAGGATGCTCCCGGCGCGGCGCAACTGCTCTCTCACCGTCACCGATTCGGTTACAGCCGCCCCCGGTGGCTCCCTGACCGCGATGAAAGCAGCCAGGCCGGGCACCATCGCCGCGCAGTAGAGGAAAAAGAGGAAGGCGTGATTGTGCGGAAAGGGGAGGGCTGGGTTGCTCAGCACCAGTTTGACGATCCATCCAGCGCCCAGCCCCAATATCCCGCCGGCGAGTTGCCGCCAGGAGAAAAAGCTCCCCCTCTGGCGGGCCGGAATTGTTTTAGCCACCACGTCGAAAAAAGCCAACCCGGCCAGTCCTGCCGAGAGGCGGGCCACCGTATAGAGGACAAAAAATCCGCCGAGCAGGAGCAGGGGGTCTCGAATAAACCACACCGCCGTCGCCAGGGCTATCCAGGCGACGGTGCGGATTGCCGCCGCCAGTTTGTAGCTGCCCATCTTGCGCTCCATTCGTTGGATGCGGGCGGAGACGAATATCTGGGGCAGAAACCAACATGCGTCCCCCAACGGAGATACCAGCCCGGTGAGCAAGTTCGAGGAGGTCAGTTTGCTCACGAACAGAGTGAGGACCAGTGGCGGGGAGATCAGCGATTCGGCAAAGTTGAACGCCGCTCCGTTGAAAACCCCCAGCGCAAAACTGCGTTTGACCTCGTGCGCGGGGATGCTTTGTTCTGTGTTCATGTCCTCAATTTTACCCGCTAATTTGTAATTGACAACCCCCAATGCTTCTGGTGATTTACCCACATCTTTTCTGGAGCACGGCCATCCTGGCCGCATGCGGGCGGGGTCGCCCTCGTTCCCGGTTTACCCGCTAATTTGTAACTGGACACTGGCGTTTTTGTTCGTAGTGACGGCTTCAGCCGTCCAAAAGGCTCAAAAGCGGCTAAAGCCGCTACTACGAACCCCCATATCTTGACCGTGCCGACCACTCGTGTATAATGTGCGTGCCGGCGTCGCTTTGCCCCGACGGGTGGACGACAGGCCCGGAATTTGACATACGGAATGCCATGATCCAGTTTCATCATCTCACCTACACCTACCCCGGTGCCTCCCGCCCGGCCCTCGCCGACGTGACGCTGCACATTGCGGCGGGCGAGTTCGCGCTGGTGACGGGGCCTTCTGGGGCGGGCAAGTCGACGCTGCTGCGCTGCCTCAATGGGCTGGTGCCTCATTTTACCGGGGGCGCGGTGAGCGGGCGCGTCTCCGTCGCCGGGCGCGACCCGGTTGCGGAGGGGCCGCAGGTGCTCAGCCGCGTCGTTGGCTTTGTCTTTCAGGACCCTGAAGCCCAATTTGTCCTCGACCGGGTCGAGGACGAGATCGCCTTTGCGCTGGAGAATGCGGCCCTGCCGCTCGCCGAGATGCACGAGCGCGTCGAGCAGGCGCTGGATCTGTTGGGCCTGACCGGGTTGCGCGACCGTCGGCTGGAGACGCTCTCCGGCGGCGAAAAGCAGCGCGTCGCCATCGCCGCCGCGCTCGCGCTCCGCCCGCGCATTCTGGCGCTCGACGAACCCACCTCGCAGCTCGACCCCCAATCGGCCGGGGAGGTGCTCTCTGCGCTGGTACGGCTCAACCACGTCCTGGGGCTGACAATAGTTCTCTCGGAGCACCGGTTAGAGCGCGTTCTGCCTCACGCCGACCGTCTGATCTATCTGTCCGGTCAGGATAAACCGGTGCGCAGCGGCCCGCCGCGCCAGGTCTTGCGCCAGATGAATTTGACCCCGCCCCTGGTCACGTTGGGCAAAGCTCTGGGCTGGGAGCCGTTGCCGTTGACCATTGAGGAAGGGCGCGGCTTGGCAAGTGTTCAATTTCCAACCTCCAAAACCCAAACCCCCAGGCGCGCAAATTCCCACCCCCCGCTCTTGCGGGTCGAGGGTGTTTCCTTTGCCTACGACGGCGCTTTTGCTTTGAACGGCGTCAATTTACGAGTAGGGGCCGGGGAGCTGGTGGCGCTGATGGGGCGAAACGGCTCCGGCAAAACCACGCTCCTCAAGTGCATCGTCGGGCTGCTGCGGCCCCGGCAGGGGGAGGTCGAACTGGCGGGGGAATCGCTCATCGGGCAGGAGACGGCCAACATTTGCCGGAGCGTCGGCTACCTGCCACAGGAGCCGGACGCGCTGCTCTTTGCCGACACAGTCGCCGAGGAGTTGGCGGTCACGCTCCGCAACCACGGCCTGCTCGGTGCCCCGCCGATTCCGCCGGACGATTTGTTGGTGCGTCTGGGCCTGGACGACCTGGCCGAGTCCTATCCCCGTGATCTGAGTGTCGGCCAGCGACAGCGGGCGGCGCTGGGCGCGGTGACAGTCACCCGCCCGCGTTTGCTGCTCCTGGACGAGCCGACGCGGGGGCTTGATTATTCCGCCAAGCGGGAGTTGGTGCGTCTCCTGCGCGAGTGGCAGGCGGATGGCGTGGGGGTGCTGCTCGTGACTCACGATGTCGAGCTGGTTGCCCAGGCTGCCGAGCGGGTCGTGATCATTGACGAGGGCAGAATCGTCGTATCCGGTCTCCCGGGCGACGTTATACCCCTCTTCCCTCACTTTACCCCGCAGGTGGCGCGTCTCTTCCCCGGCAGTGGCTGGCTGACCGCCCGTGACGCGCTGGAGGCAATCTCAGCCTGACCAGTCCAGGTCACGCTGTGATGTGCCGGGCGAATGTCTCGAACGCGGACTGGCTGTAGAGACAAAAGACCACCCGTTCGAGGCCCGTCTCCCCTGCCAGATATTCGGAGGCCGCCCGCAACATCACCGGCGCTGCCTCGTCCATCGGATAGCCAAATATGCCGGTGCTGATGGCGGGCAGGGCAACCGATTTCAACCCATATTCGTCGGCCATTTTGAGCGCGGCTTGCACCGCCGAGGCCAGCAATTCGGCCGCTCGCACCGTGCCGTCGTAGATAGGCCCCACGGCGTGGATGACGTACCTGGCCTCGAGTTGCCCCCCGGAGGTGATGGCCGCCGAACCGGTGGGGACGCGCCCGCGCCGCTGCACCCATTCGTCGCTCTCCCGCTGGATGGCCGGGCCACCCCGGCGCGAAATGACGCCCGCCACGCCGCCCCCGTGAGTCAGGTGCTCGTTAGCGGCGTTGACTATGGCCTCGGTTGCCATCTCTGTGATGTCCCCTTGCACCAATTCGAGCGTGGTACGGTTGATTTCGATCTGCATTGTCTGTATCCTCCGTCACGTATCCCCTCAGCTCTCCCGCAGGCTAACAGATTGCCTTTGCCGGCGAGAGGGCGAGCAGTTACCACAGCACAAGTATACGAGCGAAGCAGGTTGTTGTCAAAGCTGAGTGATAATTGTCAGTCGTCGCCCCGCTGTGAGCGCTGTTCCCCGGTTGCCATTTTTTCCCCTTTCCGGTATAATCGGGGCAGATTCGTTCAGAGGTATGCAGAGTGATGCACAGCACCAAGAGATTCCACACCTACTTGTATTCAGGCGGATTGTAGCGCGGCGGCAACCTGGCCGCCGTTCGGCGCTGCAATCCGCACTCCCCAGACCCACGCCCGGTGGGTTTTTTGTTACCCCAAAATCAAAGAGAGGAGCCATGAATAAACCAACAATTGACGAACAAGTCGCTATTCTGATGCGCGGCGCGGAATACGGCGACGAGCAAATTGCGGAACACATGCGGGAAGAACTGCGCGAGCGGCTGATCGAAGCGGAAAAGAGTGGCCGCCAATTGCGAATCTACTGTGGCTACGATCCCACCGCCCCCGATATTCACCTGGGACACACCGTCACCATGCGCAAGCTGCGCCAGTTCCAGGAATTGGGCCACCACTCGATCTTTCTCATCGGCACTTTTACCGGCCTGGTCGGCGACCCCTCTGACAAGGACAAGGCCAGGCCGCGCAACACGTCCGAGGAGCTGGCCGAGAATGCCAGTACCTATATCCAGCAGGCGTTCAGGATTCTCGACCCGGAAAAGACCGAGGTGCTCTACAACGCCGCCTGGCTTTCCAAACTGACTTTCGAGGACGTCATCAATATGGCGGCCAATTTCACCGTCCAGCAGTTCCTGGCGCGGGATAACTTTAGCAAACGGTACAAGAAAGGGGAACCTATCTGGCTGCACGAGTTCTTTTACGCCCTCATGCAGGGGTACGACGCCGTGGCGGTCAAAACCGACGTGCAGCTGGGCGCTACCGAGCAGTTGTTCAACCTCCTCGCCGGGCGCAAGCTGCAAGAGTCGTTCGGTCAAAAGCCACAGGTTTGCCTCACCTTTCCCATCCTCGTCGGCACCGATGGACACCTGCGTATGTCCAAGAGCACCGGCAACTATGTCGGTATAGATGAAC
>CAYNVC010000191.1:0-5706 GCA_964400615.1 uncultured Anaerolineales bacterium
CTGATGAACTGCTTTTGCGTCTCCAGTAACAGTGGGATGACGCTCAATCTGGCCTCGAGCGCGGATAACTCTGCCGGCCAGAATTTGGATGCTGCCTGTTCCAGTTCTTCGAACGTCCTCTGGTAACTTTTGAGCATTGCTCCCCCTGTAACAACCCCTGGCATATTGTATCATCGGACTGTGCTTTGAGCAACTCGCAACTTTGACAACCCCGCTGGCCCGGTGTACAATCCCACCTACGTCTCGATCAGAGGAGGTATTCAAATTGGGTAAATCTTTTAACTATGGCGGGCAAGCGGTCATCGAAGGGGTGATGATGCGCGGTTCGCGCTCGATGGCGGTTGCGCTGCGCCACCCGGAAGGTAACATTGTCGTGCAGACCAGGCCGCTCAACGAGACGCTCTATCGCGGCCCAATTGGCCGCATCCCGTTTTTGCGTGGACTGGTCACGCTGTGGGACGCGCTCGGCCTGGGAACCAAAGCGCTGATGATGTCTGCCGACGTGGCTGCCGGGGAGGAGGCGTCGCTCTCTGGCCCGGTCGCCTGGGGGATGGTCGTCGTGGGGGTAGGGCTGGGGGTGGGCCTCTTTATGCTCCTCCCCTCTTTCCTGGCCGGGTTGCTGACTCCCTACCTGCCGGCCGAGTGGCAGATCAGCCTGGTGGAAGGCGTGGCGCGGCTGCTCTTGATCGTGGGTTACATCTGGGCCGTCGGGCGCATGCCGGATATTCGGCGCGTTTTTTCCTACCACGGCGCGGAGCACAAGACGATCAACGCCTACGAGGCCGGGGCGGAGCTGACCGTGGATGGCGTGCGTCCATTTCCCAAGGCCCACGCCCGTTGTGGCACCGCCTTCCTGCTCACCGTGGTCGTGGTGACGATATTGGTCTTTGCCCCCTTCAGGCCCCCCACTCTGCTCTGGCGGCTTGCCAGCCGCCTCTTGCTTCTGCCGGTCATTGCGGGGATTTCTTACGAGTTCATCCGCCTGACCGCCCGCTTTTCCGACCACGCCTGGGCGCGGGCGCTGGCCGCTCCGAACCTGGCGCTGCAACGGTTGACCACCCGCGAGCCGGACGACGGGATGTTGGAAGTGGGAATCGCGGCCCTCCAGGCTGTGCTGAATGACGAGGAGGCAGAATAAACGAGGGCTGGTGGTTCTCACACTTGACTAGCCCGTTTTTCTAATGTACACCGAGTCCATTAGTAGCCTGTTGCAACGAGAGGACTCGGGAGTATGACAAATTCAAACAAGACGGTTGCCGAGCTGAGAGACTATAATGTTCTCACAGTCAAAGATGCACGCAGAATAGCCGCAATTTGGTTGGAAAGCATAGGGCTAGAAGGGGCTGTAGCCTTTGGATTGCCCGAAATAGATGACAGGTATCACGTGTGGCGTGTTCCGCTCACTGGGAAAGACCAGCACGAAAGAGCAGGCGAGGTGGTTATTGATGCCCGAACCTCTCTGATTTTCGAGAACAAGACAACTTCAAAGGCTATTCTCGAAAAACGCTTGCTGAGAAAGAAGGGCAGCGGGAAGAAACGGACACTGAGAAATAAACAATGCAAAGTATCAGCTTTGAGAAACACTATAGCTTGCGGAGACGCCCAAGATATTCTACAGCAGCTTCCAGAAGAATCTGTTGACCTCATTTTCACATCGCCCCCATATTACAATGCGAGGCCCGAATATACAGAGTATATTACATACGAAGAATATCTATTGAAAATTCGCAAGGTGATTCAGCTTTGTCATCGAGTTCTGAATGAAGGAAGATTCTTTGTGATGAATGTTTCACCAGTCCTGATACGTCGCGCAAGCAGGAGCGAATCATCAAAGAGAATAGCCGTCCCGTTTGATATGCACAGATTGTTTGTCGAAGAAGGCTTTGATTTCATAGACGACATCATTTGGGAAAAGCCTGAAGGAGCAGGCTGGGCGACGGGACGAGGGCGCAGATTTGCCGCCGATAGAAACCCGCTTCAATATAAACCGGTCCCCGTCACTGAATATGTCCTCGTGTATCGAAAACACACAGATCGCCTGATAGATTGGAATATCAGAGCACATCCCAAACAAGAACTGGTACAGGCATCCAAGATACCCAACGGATATGAAACAACAAATATCTGGCGAATCAAACCGGCGCATGACAAAAAACATCCGGCAGTGTTCCCCAAAGAACTTGCGTCCAAGGTTATAACTTGTTACTCCTTTGCAGGTGATGTTGTGCTTGACCCATTTGCTGGTATCGGTACCGTTGGTCAAGCCGCTGCAAAACTGGGCCGACGCTTTGTGTTAATTGAGATAAACCCCAAATACGCACAAGAAATCTGCCAACGGGCGAAAAGATGGTTAGGCAAGGAAGGTGTTCGGGACGTTTTTCTCATCAATTGCCCTCCCATTTCCGTTGACGACATGCTTCTGTGATCCAGGCAACAAGTGGAAGGTAACATCCAATGAGACAACCAATTACATCGTCAACAAATAGTGCGTGGGCATCACACGGGGAGCGTCGTCGCAGTAGCCAGTTCTCTGGCAAGTGAAAAGCCTGTGCACCTGGAAAACGAATTGCCAGTTGGAAGATTTTATCAACTTGTCAGGAGAACAAAATGTGGAGTGGGATCAAAGCCACCTGGAGACTTGTTACTCTTGTCGGAATACCAGTTGCTGCGATCTTTGCCTGCGGAATGTTTGGTTGGCTTGGATATAAAATCGTTACAAATCAATCAACACCTCAAATAGCACAGCAAGGAATCAAAGTTCCATCCCCAACGGTGCCGCCCTCACAAGAAACTATTGTAAACCCACCAGCAGCCACCGCAATCCCAACACAGCCTGAAATCAGTTACGAGTTAAATTGGAAAATAGAAAAAGGCCAACCTATTGCGTACAACACTATAATGCAAGTTTCGGATTACAGTACTACTGTTGACTATGACCGAATATTTAACCTGGGTCAATTCAGTGAAGATGACGATGCCAGATCATTCTTTGAGGATATGTTCCAAGACCTCCAAGACCATCGGCCATCTTACTCGATCGTTTCCATTCTCGAGAAGAAACCGGATGGCAACATTTCCGTTAAAATAATTCTGGATAACGTAGAAATGCCAGAACAAGGATCAGAGGATTCGATAGGGCAGTGGTATAGTCAAGTGCTTGAAGGAATGGAGGGAAGTGTACAACTGCAAGGCGACATCACCCCGGAAGGTGAAATCGCTTCTCAGTACGTTTCCCAGCAACAAAAGAATCTATTGGCTTTGTTTTTCGAGTTGCCGGTGGGAGCTGTCAAAGTTGGTGATACCTGGCAAATTGACCTGACCTGCATTGCCTTGAATTCTGCTCAATTCAAGATAGAAAACTCTGATAGAGTGAATCAGGTTACATTGAAGGAGGTAACGGAAACACTGGCAGGCGAACCCGTGGCGGTTTTGGATTATTTGATAGCCGAGTCGGTTGAGGGGGAACAAATGATGCCTTTTTCCCCTGGTGAACCTGTGTCGGCTACAATGAAATGCAGTTTCTTGGGACGTGGCGAGTTTCTTATCGAGCAAGGGAAATGGCAATCATTCTTGGCTGAAAACACAATACAAATGACAGGAGTAGTAACCTCCTCTGTCACTCAACAACTTGCATTGACACCGCTCGATCAGGTGCCCGAGTACCCAGAACCATAGATACAAAAACAACTCACTTTCCCCGAAACATTTCCACAAGGAATGAGAATTAACTCGCCCGTCATGGTTCCTAAAGAGAAAAACCTGTCGGTATAAAAGCCAGCAAGCGATTGGAGAGAATACAAATTGACATTCTGACAGCCATCAGGCTGCGGATGAGCGTCCGCAGCTACGACAAAGACCGCCCAGTCCCCCCGTCCTTGCTCGGACGGCTGCTCGCTGTGTCCGAGGAGGTTGGGCATCTGACCGACGTGCCGCCGCGCATTGCACTGCTCGATGGCGTGGAGCGGACGCGCCGCGTGCTCTCTCACATGGTCGGCTCCTACGGGTTGATCCAGAACCCGCCCCATCTGCTGGTGGGCGTGTTGCCGGAGGAGAGCGACCTGGCCCGGCTCGACCTGGGGTACGTGTTGGAGCAGGTGGTGTTGGAGGCGACCGGGCTGGGGCTATCCACCTGCTGGATAACCGGTTCTTACGACGAGCAACGCGCCGACGACGTGGTGGGGTTAGCGCCGGGAGAGGTCGCGGCGGCGGTCTGTGCGCTGGGCTACCCCGCCGCGAACCGTCTGGCCCGTTTCCACAACCGCGCAGTGCGCCGCCTGGCCGGGGGTCAGCGCCGCAAACCGCTCTCCGAGATCGTCTTTGCCGGTCGCTGGGGCGAGCGCTGGCTGCCGGACGATGCGGCGCTGGGCGAGGTTTTGGAGTATGCCCGTCTGGCTCCCTCGGCCAGCAACCGGCAGCCGTGGCGCTTTATCGTCAGGCCGGACGGTGTGGCGCTGGCGCTGGCGCGTCCCGCCCCCATAGATGGAGGGATAGTGATGTCTCACCTGGCACTGGCCTCCGCTGCGCTGGGGCGCGATGGACGGTGGCGGGTCAGGCTGTGGGACCAGGCCCTGGCGCAGGAGTTGGGGCTGCCCAGGGGGGCGCTCTCTGTGGCAACCTGGAAACCGTTTCCCAGGTGAGAAAATAAATGACAGGAGGAAAAGCCGATGAAGATGAATCTTTTTTTGACATCTGTTGCCAGCGTGTGCGTCGTCGTGGTGACAGCGTGTGGCCGGGCTGCTCCTACCGCGACGCCGGACACACAGGCGACGGTCGAAGCAGCCGTCGCTGCCACTGGAACAGCCCAATCCGGCATGCAGGCAACGGTGGACGCCGCCGTGCAGGCCACCAATGCAGCCGCACCGTCGCCGGCCCCGACCGCTGTCGCGCCATCTCCCACTCCATCCGCCGAGTACGTGGCTATGAGCGAGGAGGAATTGGAGGCATTGATCGATCAGGCGGTCGCCGAGGCCACCACCGCGACGGAGGATTGCGCCACAGCCACGGCGGACGCCACCGCCGACGATGCGGTCACTCAAGAGGAAGTGGACGCGGTCGAGGTCTACGTGATGGACGCGGACCAAGCCATCGCCTACGCCAACGAGTTGATTCAGGCTTACTACGGCCTGTACGGTGAATTGGCGACCGAATCGCTCGCCCTGCTCCAGGCCACCGAGCAAGACCTGGCCGCTTTGGCCGAGGAGACCGCCGCGATTGACGCCTCGCTGCAAGAGATTGATTCCGCGCTCGAACAGGGCCTGGGACTGGCAGAAGATACCATCACCCAACTGGAAGATGCCGCCCAGGACGTCGCTGCCAAAGCGGAGGAGGTGCAGACGCGGAATCAGGAATGGGTACAGAACTTGGAAACAGAGCGGGAAAATCGAGCGGCTGCGGTACTCGCCGTCCAGCCGGACAACGTCGCAGGCGACCGTCAGGCCGCCGTCCTCAGCGCGTTCGATTACATTGACGCCGTGCGGGATGGCCTCTCCGACGATAAACTTTCGCAGATGGAACTATCCAACATTGCCCAACTGGGAGCCAACGCCAGCGCCAGCTTGAACGCCCAGGGCGGGCCGGGTCTCAAAAAGCTGTCCGGCTCGATCAACGACATCACCGGCCAACTCGCCCGTGGGCAAGCGCCCCAGGCCAAATCAAACCTGGGTGCGCTCGAATCCGCCCTGGGGAACAGGCCATCCCGGCCCTAGT
>CAYNVC010000192.1:0-5685 GCA_964400615.1 uncultured Anaerolineales bacterium
ACTCGTTGTACTCGAGCTGCTTTTTCAGGCTATCGTTTTCGGCCCGCGCATCCTCCACCGCCTGCGTCAGAGAGGCTTCCTCGACCCGCATCCCTCGCGCGAGGGCCAACTGGCGACCGAACCCCCACACGAGTGCGCCTACCACCACGAGAGCGACCACCAGGGCCAGACTTCCGGCCAGCCGGGCACGATTGAGTTTTGGAGGTGTCATAAGCTATCTCCTCATTTCTGCTCTCTTGCACATACGCAACCTGGCTATGGCTTATGATACCCCGGTTCTCGTACAAGTCAAGCAAAAAAAAAGCCCCCAAGCAATGTACTCGCTTTGGGGCCAGTGCCGAAGGTGGGAGTTGAACCCACATGGGCATAAAGCCCACTGCGCCCTGAACGCAGCGCGTCTGCCTATTCCGCCACTTCGGCTCAGGATGATATTTTACAATAAATGTCGCCGTTGTCAAGTTGCCGTTTCGATTACCGGAGAGCACCCCCAGAATCCAAAATCATTCCCCCGATTCCGCCGCGCTCACGAAAACACGGCGCGGCACGATCCACCAATCAGAGATGGAGCGGAAGCGATCAGCGGGGCACGTCAAAGGCCCAACCTGCACGTCGTGAACGCGGTCGCTCACGCCGTAGGTATAGACGGGCACATAGAGCAACAGGGCCGGGACCTGCTGGGCGAAAATTTCCTGGAACTCGCTGTATAGCGCCTGCCGCTTTTCGCGGTTGACCGTGACCCGCGCCTGCTCCAGCACCTCGCTGGCACGCCGGTGGACAAACCCGCCATAGTTTTGCCCACCTTCGACCTGCGTCTCGTGCCAGAACGGATAAGGGTCGGGGTCGCCGGGCAGAGACAAATAGGTGAGGACGGCCTCGAAATCACGCCGCTCCAATGCCTGGCGCACCTGCGCACTGGGAGAGATAGCAACCGTCACCGTGACACCCACCGCCGCCCACTGGTCGGCGATCATACGCGCCACGTCTATGCGCTCCGGCTCATCCGAAGTGAGCAGCGTAAAGGCCAGCAACTGGTCCGCCCGTCGCCGCACGTCGTCCACCAGCGGCCACCCGGCCCCATCCAACAATTCTCCGGCCTCGCCTGGATCGTGCTCGTAATGGGGAATCTGGTCATCGTATGCCCAGGTGCCGGGTATCAACGGGCTGTGAGCGACAACCGCCTGCCCGCCCAACGCCTCGTCAACAATTCGCTGCCGGTCGAGCGCGTACAGCAACGCCTGTCTCACCTCCGGCTCCTGGAAAAACGGCAGGGCCGGGTTCTGCAAGTTGAGAAAGACGATCCCGTACTCGGACATTTGAGCCGAGAACAAATCCAGGTCGGGAAAAGTCAACACTCGCGGCAGGTCAGAGGGCAAAACCTCAGCCACCCCTTCCAACTCGCCCGCTTCGTAAGCGTCCAAAACGGCCTGGTGGTTCTGGTAAAAGCGAAATTGCACCCGGTCAAAGTGAGGACTGGATCCATAGTAGCGGGGGAATTTCTCCAACACCATAGAGGTAACGTCTTCCCCCGCGACCTCGACCTGCTCCAGGCGGAACGGGCCACTCCCCACGGGGTTCATGTTGAACTCTGCATCCGGCAGACCGGCGACCGGAATTCCCTCCAACAAATGCGCCGGCAGGATACCGACTGTGGTATAATCGAGGAACGGGGCAAAAGGGTAGGACTCGGTCAGCGTAAAACGCACCTTGTAGCGGTCCAACTTTTCGACCGTGACCGCCTGCCAGACCTGCGCGCCTACGTCGGAAGGGCCGGGGAAATCGGGGGACTTGAGCCGGCCGATGGTAAAGAGCACGTCGTCGGCAGTAAAGGAAGCACCGTCGTGCCAGTAAACGTTGGTGCGGAGGTAAAAAGTGTACACCAGGCCATCGAGCGAAACGTCCCACCTGGTAGCCAGGTCAGGCTCCACCTCACCGCGCTCGTTCAGGCGCGTGAGGCCCCTGAACAACAGCGAGCAAATATCGCGGTCTACCTGGCTGCTACTCAAGAGTGGGTTCAGGTAGCGGGGCGAGCCGACGACCCCCTCGACGTAGGTGCCGCCGTCGCCAGGGCGCAACACGGTGGTATAGTTGGCAGCCAGATAGGCCAGCAGGATACCCACCAACACGACCCCCAGAACGATCAGGAGAACCTGCCAACGGATGTAACGGGGCACGCTTAGATTCCTTCCCCTTGCTCTTTCGACAAAGCGAGGGAGAGAGTGAGGGGGCTAACCGGTGACAATCACATTGATGATGGTGATGATGAAAAACACCACCGAGAGGCCAATGGTGATGTTAAAGAGCGTGCGCTCCACGCCGCGCCGCGTCTTGTAGACGGCGGTTTCCGTTCCGCCGAAAACTCCTCCCAGGCCGCCGCTGCGCACTTGCAAGAGAATGACGGCAACCAGGGCTATGCTGATGATTATTTGCACGATATTGAGATAAACTTGCATTCTAATGTTCCTCCAAATTGGAACGGATTATAGCACGGCCCGGTACTCTCGGCAAGGTCAGGCCGGCAAGAAAAAGAAAGCCATAGCCAGTATGACATAGACGGCCAGCAGCTGCGCCCCCTCCATCCAATTCGACTCGCCATCAAGAGAGACGAGCGCCGTGATGAGAGCCGCAGCGGCCAGGGCAATCAACTCGAACTGATCAAAGACGAGCGTCAGGGGATGGCCCAGCAGCAAGCTGACAAAGACCAACAGCGGGGCGACGAACAGAGCCACTTGCAGACTGGAGCCGACCGAGATCTCCATACTCATATCCATCTGGTTCTTGACCGCCGCCTGCACCGCGGTCAAATGCTCGGCGACGTTCCCCACGATGGGAATGATGACGATTCCCATAAAGAACTCGGTCCATCCCAGACTCGCGAGCACCGGCTCCACGGCCCCCACCAACACCTCGCTCAGCCAGGCGATGAAAACAGTCGCCGCGACCAACACCCCCAGCGCCTTCCGTTTCGACCAGGCCGCCCGCTCAGTGACGACCGGCTGATCTGGAATGGTAGCGCTAAAGGAATACACCAGCCCCAGCCCATAGATCACCATCATCGCAATCGCCACGCCCAGGCTGAGATACTCGACCGAGGCGTGAGCGGACGTCTCGATGGCGTGGCTAAAGAGCGAAGGCACACCCAGGGCAATGATCGCCAGAATCAACATCGTCGAATCCAGACCGGCACGCGCCCGGTCGAACCGCTGCAATCCATTTCGCACCCCGCCTGCCAGGATGCTCAACCCCATGACCAGCAACAGGTTGCCGATGATGGAACCGGTGATGGAAGCCTTGACCAGGTCGAGCAGCCCGGCGCGGATGGCAAAGAAAGTAATGATCAGCTCGGCCGCGTTCCCAAAAGTGGCGTTGAGAAAGCCGCCCACGCGCGGGTTGGTATGGGCCGCCAGGTTCTCGGTCGCCGCGCCGATGATTTTTGCTAGCGGCGCTACCCCCAGCGCAGCGGCGACAAAAACAAAGAGAGATGACCAACTCAGCAAGTCGGCAACCAGGGCCAGGGGCACAAAAATGAGGAGAAGGTAAAACAGGCTCACGATTCCACTTCCTTTCGGCGCACGCGGGCAAATTGCCAACCTGCATCTCTAGCGCACGCCGCCGGGATTATAGCATATCTTTTACCGTTGGCAATTTCTTGCCGATGGCGCTGATTTGGAGTACAATACCATCCTGACCAGTCGCCCGCCGGCTCTGATGCCCCGGCGGGAGCAGAGTGTTACTAGTGGGGTAAGGTATGGAATCTGCGCTGCTCAACAACCGGTATCGTTTGCTCGAAATAGTCGGCTCCGGCGGAATGGCCGTCGTATACAAAGGCGTGGACACGCTGCTCGAACGGCACGTGGCGATCAAAATGCTGCGCGAAGGGTTCGCCAGCGATCCCGCGTTCCTGGCCCGCTTCCAACGGGAGGCCCAGGCCGCAGCCAAATTGGACCACCCCAACGTCGTCACGGTGTACGACGTGGGGCAGGATGACGGGCGGCACTATATCGTGATGGAGTACGTGGACGGCCAGGACCTCAAGACGATGATCCGGCAAAAGGGCCGCCTGAGCGTGAACCAGGCGCTGGATATTGCGATCCAAATCTGCGCCGGCGTAGGGCACGCGCACAAAGAGGGCATCATCCACTGCGACATCAAACCTCAAAACGTGCTGGTGACCCGGGACGGGCGGGCCAAAGTGACCGATTTTGGCATCGCCCGCGCCCTCTCCGAGGCAGGGCTGACCGAATCGGAGACTGTGTGGGGCAGCCCGCTGTACTTTTCTCCCGAACAAGCAGCCGGAGAGCCACCCACCCCGGCCTCCGACGTCTACAGCATCGGCATCGTGCTGTACGAGATGTTGAGCGGGTTGCCGCCTTTCCACGCGGAACAAGCAACCGCCCTGGCCCTGAAACACATGCGGGAAGAGCCGCCACCGCTGGCCGTCGCCAATCCCCAGGTCTCGCAAAAATTGGAGTGGATCGTTCGCAAAGTATTGGCCAAGGAACCTGCGGCACGCTATCGCAATGCCGATCAGTTAGCTCGCATCCTCGAAGAATACCGCAAGCACAGCGAGCAAATGACCGGGTGGCAACCGGCGCTCCAGCCAAGTCCCCAGACCGCCGCGCCGGAATACGCCGTCGCGGCCAGCCCGCCCCCTCCCGCACAGCAGGCGGCAGCGGGCACGTTGACCTGGGTGTTGAGCGGCATCGCCTTTATCGCTGTGGTGGGCCTCATCCCCCTGTGGCTGCTGGTGCACCACGAATACTCCCGCCCCGCCCTGCCGCCGACCTCCACACCCACACCGCTGGCGACGCTGACACCGACCGTGCACCTCGTCACCGTCCCCAACGTGATCGGGCAGGAGATGGAACAGGCACAAAACATGGTCGAGCGAGCGGGTTTGCGCTTTGTGTTGCTGGAAGAGCGGGACGAACCGGGAATCGCGGGAGGGATCGTGCTCGAACAGAACCCGGCCCCCGGTGAGCTTGCCCCTCTCGACGCGGAGGTCTCTATCATCTCGAGCGCCACGGGGCGCGAGATAAAAATGCCCGACGTGATAAACTATCCGGTGGAAATGATACGGGATGGGTTGGAATCGGACGGGCTGCGGGTCAACGTCAAAGAGGTGTGGAGCACCCAGCAAGAGGGGATGGTGCTCACCCAGGAGCCAGAAGCGGAGCAAATCGTTCACGTCGGCGACACGGTGACACTGACCGTGAGCGGCGGCGTGGACATCAACATCCCGCTCAACGTGAACCTGAACGACCAGGTGATGCTGACGAGCGCCGAGCTGCGCCAGGAGACGTTCCAGCCGGGCGGCGTGATCGCCGTCACGTTCCGCTGGCGGGCGCTGACCACCATAGACGCCCATTACGTCGTATTCGTGCATCTGGTGGCCGATCCGGCCGCCCCTGCGGTGGCGCAACAGGACGTGGAACCGTTCACGCCCACCACGGATTGGATGACGGGGGTCGAGATCGTGGATCCGCACCAGATCACCATCCCGGCCAACCTGCCGCCCGGACGGTATCAACTACGCACCGGGATGTATCCCCAGGGACAGCCCAACTACCAACTTCCGGTGGTGGATGCCGGTCTCACCTCGGTGGAATCGGGCCGGATATTGATCGCCGAGATCGAGATACAAAAGTGACACATTCGATAATTTCTGGTATAATTATCTTGTAAATT
>CAYNVC010000193.1:0-5666 GCA_964400615.1 uncultured Anaerolineales bacterium
CGCCCCCGCATAGTCGCCGATTGCGTCCAGGTGGTAGCCCAGACTGTTGCACAGCGCCGCCGCCCGCTCCTCTGCGCCCGCCCCTGCCGCCCGCTCGTCCACTTGCGCCAGGGCCGTCTCGGTCACGGCCCGCAGGTGCGGCTGCCAGGCCCGCAGCGGGGCCGGATAACCGGCGTTGTTCAACCGGTTGGCCTCGGCCAGCAGCGCCCGCTCGACGTCCGCCTGGGCCTCATCCTCCCCATCCTCAGCGCCGCCCGTCCTCCGGCGCACAAAGGCGGCCAACAAACGGTGCAGCAGCAGCGATCCCGTCTCCTGCTCCACTTGCAGCAGCCCCAGCGCCGCCAGCCGCGCCAGGCCGTCCTCCGCCCGCCGCTCCGCCTCGAAATCCCCCTCCGGCACGTCCAGCGTGGCGAGCAGCAGCGGGCGCGGGATGGGTTCGCCGGGCGCAAAGCAGGCGCTGCGGGCCAGCAGGGCCAGGGCCGCGCCGTCGGGCGGGCAGCGCGGGTCGAGCTGGGCGTAGCTCAGGTCGAAGGTGCGGGCCACGTGCCGCTCGTGGGCGGTGGTAAAGGTCTGCCCCTCTTCTGCCAGCGAGGGGTGTTCCAGCCCGGCGCGGCGCAGGGCCGCCAGGTATTCCTGCGGCGCGCCAAAGCGGGCGTACCGGTAGGTGCGCAAAAAGCTGCCCGCCAGGTGCAGCGCCAGCGGCAGGTCGCCCAGTTCGGCGGCCAGCGCGTCCGCCACCGCATCCGCCAGGTCGTCCCGGTGCCGGCGCAGCAGGGCGACGCTCTCGGCGCGGGGCAGCACGTCCAGCGGCAGGGGATGGACGCCCAGCGCGGCGCTCCACTCGCTGCGCCGGCTGGTGAGGAGCAGCCGCGCCCCGCCGCCGACCGGTCGCCAGGCGGCCAGCAGTTCCTCCTGCTCGCAGTTATCGAATATCAGCAAACGCGGCAGCGGGCTGCGCCAGGCGCTGGCGACCAACCGCACCTGGTCGGGCAGGGGGATGGCGTCGAAATCGGGGCGCAGGGCCAGGCCGTCCACCCCGCCGCAGGTCGCGATCTCGGCGGGCACTGCCGCCGGGTCGGCCAGGCTGATCCAGTAGACGCCGCCGGAAAAAAAGCGCCCGTAGCGGTGGACGAACTCGGCGGCGAGCTGCGTCTTGCCAATGCCGCCCAGCCCGGTGGCGGCGGCAATCTGGCCGATGGCGGCGGTCGCGCCCCCTTTGAGCGTCGCCGCCAGGCGCATCATCTCCGCCTCCCGCCCGACAAAGAGCGGGTTGGGGCTAAAGGGCATGCGGGATCCGGCGGGCAGGGGGGCGACGGGCGGGACGGCGTCCAGCGGCAGGTCGGCCAGCAAGCGGCGGGCTTCCTCCAGGGCGGCGGCCTCCACCGGCTGGGGCGGCGCGTTCTGGTAGATGTATGTGGTGACGTTGACGGTGTTATCGTCGCCGATGACGTTGCCGTCACCGGCAATGGACTGCTGCGGGGTGTTCTGGGATGGGTTCATGTGTGTGCCTCACTGGCGGTGTTAGGACGCAGACGAACGCTAAAGACGCTGGTTTTTCCTCTGTAGACCTGTCAGGTCTGCTACAGCCGCGCCTCAATATGCGGCCAGGTTTCGGCGCAAGTGGCGCAATTTGGCAAATTGCGCTACCCAGGTGCGTCGCACCTACTACAACGGCTCCAAATTTTAGAGATCTTGCCCTGGCATACAATGGTAGGACGCAGACGAACGCTGAAAACGCTGTTTTTTTCTCTGTCACCTGGTCTGCGTCGTCTGCGTTTGTCCGCGTCCGGCAGCCGGGTTTTTTCCGTAGCGTTTGCGCAAGTTTCGTTCATTATGGCCTTTGTATCGCCTGCAATTCCCAATACTCGTCGCCGGGGGTGCCGTGATGGTGGGACTCTTTTGAGACGAATCCTATCCCCGGACAAAACCATTTCAAGCTGTGGTCAGGGGCGGTCCACAATACCAAATAGAGGCAGCCCTGGAAAGAACCCGCTGGCGTCGTCATATTTTTTTGCTCGTCCACGCGCCAAACGTACCAACCGTCCGCTGCGTCTTGCAGGTATTCTTTTCCAAATGGCAACCATTCCTGCCCAACCTGGAGTGGCTCCCGCAATATCTCTAAATTGTCGCAATAGACGCTGTGGCCGACCATTTTGTATAACCGGTTGTGCTCGTATCGCCTGGTGGTCGTGTAAATCACTGTGCCGGTGGGTTGCCCCCAGGGTCTCATAGTCTCGACGAGCGTCCCTGCCAAAACGGACGTAAAAACGAGCGTGCGGTCGAGCTGTTCTCTGCCGGTGACGATCTCTGTAATCAGCCCTGTGCTGCTGATTTTGCCAAACCTGGCATCTTGTTCGTCGTACCACTTGCCGGTGACGAACGTGACGCTATACACCCAGGTCAGGCCGACTTTTAATGGAAAATCTCGAAAAATGTCGGCGGATATTGGTTCACGGGTGGGAGTGGGAGTGGGGGTGAACGTGGGTACGTGAGATGGGGTCAGTGCCCAGCCCGTAGAAATAGCGCGAACGGTGCTATCGGCCCGGGCGAACATCGTGCCCAAGGGAATGGCGGTTTGGGTCTGTTGCACCTGGGCTGTGCCCGTGAGATCGGGAGGACGGGTTGTAACGTTCTGTGAAACACGCGGCGCGGGCGCGGTCTTTTCCATTCGTATGGAATAAACGACCACGAGCAAAGCTATGACAATTACCAGGGCCAACCCTATTTTCCGCCTGCTGGGCCATTGTTTGGGCATAGACACTTCTCTCCGTCAAGTGCGGGCTGTGACGCCGGTGGCGGCAAGTTGCCGACTCGTTTGAAACGCTCTCGCTTCACTGCGCGTCCCACCACTGTTGCCAGGCGGCGGCGTCCTGGCCCAGGTCCTGGCCGGTGATGGAGGTCAGCGCCCACGCGGCGGCGGCGCGTACCTGGTCGCTCTCGTCCCCCAGTGTCTGGATCAGGGCCGGGACGGACTCTAGCGCGGGCGGCCCGATGATGTTCAACGCCAGCGCGGCCGCCTCGCGCACTTCCCAATCGCCATCCTCCAACGCCTGGATGAGAGACGGGACGGCGGAAACCGCTTCCGGCCCGATAAAACCCAGCGCGGCGGCGGCGGCGCGGCGCACGAATTCATCCTCGTCCGCCAACGCCCCCGAGAGGGCCGGGATGGCCGCCGAGGCCCCTGGCCCAATGCCTCCCAACGCGCTGGCGGCCCCGCTGCGCACCGCCGGGTAATCGTCCCCCAGCGCCTGAACGAGGGCCGGGACGGCGTCCGCCGCCTCCGGCCCGATTGATCCCAATGCCACGGCGGCGTACTCGCGCACTTCGGCGCTCTCGTCCCCCAGCACCTGGATGAGGGAGGGAACCGCATCCAGCGCCTCCGGCCCAATCGAACCGAGCGCCAGGGCGGCGTACCCGCGCACCTGATCGCTCTCGTCCCCCAGCGCCTGGATGAGGGCCGGGACGGCCCCCACGGCATCCGGCCCAATCGAACCCAACGCATCGGCTGCGGCCACGCGCACCCACTGGTCATCGTCCTGCAGGGCCTGGATGAGGGCAAAGATAGCGCCAATCGCATCCGGCCCGATCTCGCCCAGGGCGGTGGCGGCGGCCCAGCGCACGTCCGCGTCCTCGCTTTCCAGCGTGCGGGTGAGGACGGGGACGGCCGCGACGCCCATCTCGACCAGTTTGCCAATGGCGGCTTCCTGTTCTTCTTCGTCGTCGCTGCCCAACGCCTGGACGAGGGCCTGCATTTCTGGGCTGAGCGGCTCTGGGGTGAGAGTTGGCTCCGGGGTAGGCGCACAGGCCACCAGGCTGCCCGTCAGAGTTGCCAAGAAGAGTACCAATGCAACGAGTTTGTTCATCAAATTTCCTCCGTATTTCCCGCGCCTCTCAATAACTCCCGTCCCCGCGCCAGCACTGCGTCGGGGTCTTGGGCCTCCCCCGCGCCCAGCGCGGCGTAGAATTCGGGCGTGCCGTAGGTGCGGGTCTTGACGACCACCGGCATGGGCACGGCGTGGCCCATGATCAACGCCTGCTGACGGGTGTCCAGCCGGGCCAGCACCTCCCGCAGCGCGGCCCCGCCGCTGATGCCGGAAAAGACCGCCCGGATGTCCGCCTCGTCGTCGAGCAGGCAGGTGACGCGGGTGCCGATCTGGCTCATCACCTCCGGGTCAATGCCGCTGGGCCGCTGATCCACGATCAGCAGGGTGACGTTGTACTTGCGCAGCTCGCGGGCGATGGTCCCAAAGATGGTGTAGCGGGCGATGACGGGATCGAGAAATTTGTGGGCTTCCTCGATGGTGATGACCAGCGGGCGCGGCTCGCGGCCCTGCTCGCCCAGCGCCTCTTCCTTGCGCCGGACGTAGTGAGCGTGGATGCGGCGGGTGATATAGTTGGCGACCAGGAGATAGGCTTCCAAACTGCTGCCGTACCGCCCAAATTCGAGGACGACGTTCATCCCCCGGTCGAGATAATCCAATATCTGGCGTACCGGCTCCCCTGCCCCACGCGCTTGCAGGAACTCGAAGCGGCGGAACAGCCCCAATTTGCGCTGGATGGCCCCCAGCGTTCCGGCGTGGATGGTTCCCCGCTCCAGTGCGCTCTCCAACTCTTCCAACTGGTCGTCCTCGTCCAGCAGGCGGGCGACCCAGCGCCGGCCCAGGCGGCGGCGCAGGAAATAGAGCGCCCCCACCTGCACGTCGGAAAGGGCCATCAGGCTGGACAGGCTGTCCACGTCCTCCGGCTCGATCTGGTCGTAGCCAATGCGCACCACGCCGTCCACCTTGCTGCCCCGGCGGCGGGACGATTTTTCGTCCAGGGTAAAGACAGAGACGCGCCCGCTAAAGAGTTGCCTCAATCCCTTGATCTCTTGCCGTTCCTCGTTCTGGCTCTTCCACCCGTATTCGTTGTGCATGTCGAAAACCAGGTTGACCGCCACGTCCTCCTGCACCAGCCCGGCCAGCAGCGTGCGGGTGAGAAAAGTCTTGCCGGTTCCGGTCTTGCCAAAGACGCCGGCCGAGCGTTCGACAAAGCGGCGCAGGTCGAGCGGCACGTGTACCCCTTCCATCTCCAGCGGGTCGCCGATGTAGAAATAGCCGGGGCTGTTTTCGTCCCCAAAGATGAGCGCGACCTCTTCTTCGCTGGCGGGGTAGACGGGGGAGAAATGGGAGGGGATGGTCTTGACCGGTTGAGGCTCGCGCCGTTCCGCTTTCCCCTCCGCCAGGGTCAGCATCGGCGCGACGTGGAGGCGGCCAAAGACGGCGCTGCCCCGGTAGACGCGGGCCAGGAAGGGGTTGGACGTATCCGGCGGGTCTTTTTCGATCAGCGGGTTGAGGCTGTCCAACTGCACGTCGGTGACGATGGAGAAAAAGCGCCGCCCGGTCTGGCCGTGCGCGACGACGTATCTTCCCACCGCCAGCCCTTCGATGACGACGGCGGGGTCGAGTTTGACCTCCAGCCCGTGCGAGAGGCTGCCGGAGACGACGATGCCCAACCGGGGAAGCGGCGCGGGTGGGGCCGGGCGGGGGCCGAAAAAGGATTCCAGTTCTTGTTCGGGTGAACGGTTGCTCATCATCACCTCTTTCTGTTCTGTATCAAAAAAAACGCGCTCGTGCAGGGACGTTCTGGCCGGGTGCCGACGTGTCCCGTCACAGGCGGCGCAGCAG
>CAYNVC010000194.1:0-5657 GCA_964400615.1 uncultured Anaerolineales bacterium
AACCCCACTTGACAAGAATGTAAAAATGTTTTATAATCAACTTTGTAAGTTCACTGGACTTACAATCCTGCGTTCGAGGTATCGTACCGGTGAAAAAAGCCACCCGGCAACAAACCAGGGCACACAATAGCCGCCTGGTGCTCAAAACCATCTACGGCGAGCGCCAGATCAGCCGGGCCGACGTCGCCCGCCTGACCGATTTGACCCGGACGACCGTCTCGGACGCGGTGAGCGAGTTGTTAAAAGATGGGCTGGTGGCAGAAATAGGCCCTGGCCCCTCCGCCGGAGGCAAACCCCCTATCCTGTTGAGCGTGGTGGACGACTCCCGTTCCCTGGTGGGCATTGACCTGGCAGAGAGCGAGTTCCGGGGCGCGGTGACAGACCTCAGAGGCGAGATCAAACACCGCTTTAGCCTGCCCACCCACGACCGGAGCGGAGACGCTGCTCTGGAACTGGTCTACAACTTGATTGACGAACTGATCGCCGTTGCCGATAACCCAATCCTGGGAATTGGCATCGGCACACCGGGTTTGATGAATGCCCGGCGGGGCCGGGTGCGCAACGCCGTGAACCTCGACTGGCGTGACCTGGCCCTGGGTGATCTGCTGGAAAAGCGGTACGAGTTGCCCGTCTACATCGCCAACGATAGCCAGGTCGCCGCCATGGCCGAGTGCACGTTTGGAAGTGGCCGTGACGCCGCCAATCTGGTGGTGATCAAAGTGGGCCGTGGCGTCGGGGCCGGGATTGTGCTCAACCGCCAACTTTACTACGGAGACGGGTCCGGCGCTGGCGAAATCGGCCACGTGGTGGTCGTGGAGGATGGCGAACTGTGCCGCTGCGGGCACTATGGCTGCCTGGAAACGGTCGCCAGCAGCCAGGCTATCGTCAAACAGGCTCAAGCCATCGCCAGGAACGACCCCCGCTCGCTCTGGCGTCAGTTCGTCCCAACGCCGGAAGAGATTGACGTAGATGTGATGTTGCGGGCGTTCGAGGCCGGTGACGAGACGCTGCGCCAGCCCATCGCCGAAATGGGGCGTTACCTGGGCATAGCCGTGGCTAACCTGGTGGGCGCTCTCAACATCCAACACATTGTGATTGCCGGCGACCTGGCCCGCCTGGGCCAGGCCCTGATCGAGCCGATTGAGCAAGAGATGAGGCAGCGCTCCCTGGCTCTGCTGGCCGGTGAGACCAGCATCGAAACCAGCAGCCTGGGGTCTGACATTGTCGTTTTGGGGGCGGCGGCTTTGCTCCTGGCTTATGAGTTGGGGTTGCCCTAGCCTGGAATGTGTGGCAAGTTGGCAACTTGCCCTACGTTGGCCGGGGGTTGGTGTGTGGCAAATTGGCAAGTTGGCAACTTGCCCTACGTGAGTTAATTCGATGGAAAAATCGTTCAGATTAGTCAAACCAGATTTAGCGCCGCCGCTCGACGCGGGCTTTCGCCCGGCGGCGCTGGCTAACCGGGCGTTTCGCCGTGCGGTCGCGGAGGCGGGGGGGGGCGTGCCGCTGCTGTTTGGATTGGAGCGGCCCAACGGCTCGCTCTCTCGCTTCGAGACCCGCGTCTTTGCCGGGGATCACCCCAGGGCGGGGGAAAACCTGCCCTATGCCGAACGGCTGTTCAAATTCCTGCTCTGGCAGCACGGGGCCTGGAAGGTCTATGTCGGCGGGCCGGAGAACATCGGCGCGTACATCCGGGAGCAATATGCGCCCGGCGGCGCACGCGAGTTCGACTCTCACTTTATGGGCGCGGACGTCTACGAAAAGCCCTTTACCGTCCTGCCCTGCGCTCCCTCCGATGTCCCCGCTGAGCGGGAGGAGGGGCGGGCGCTGGGGCGTCACCTGGAGGGCTGCCGCATCGGGTTCGACCTGGGTGCTTCGGATCGCAAAGTCGCGGCGGTGATCGAGGGACAGGTGGTCTTTAGCGAGGAGGTGGTGTGGGAGCCGGGCAAGCAGAGCGACCCCCGCTACCATTACGACGAGATTATGGCGGCGCTGAACCGGGCCGCGTCCAAAATGCCCCGCGTGGACGCCATAGGAGGCAGTTCGGCCGGCGTGTACGTGGACAACCGGGTCAGGATCGCCTCACTGTTCCGGGGCGTCCCCCCGGAGCGGTTCGACCAGGTGCGCGACCTGTTCCTGCGCATCCGGGACGAGATGGGAGTCCCCCTCCAGGTGGTGAACGACGGGGAGGTGACGGCGCTGGCCGGTTCGATGTCGCTGGGGGATAACGGCGTCCTCGGCATCGCGCTCGGTTCGAGCGAGGCCAGCGGCTACGTGACGCCGCAGGGCGGCATCACCGACTGGTTGAACGAGCTGGCCTTTGCCCCGGTGGACTATAGTCCCACGGCCCCGGTAGACGGGTGGTCGGGGGACAGAGGGTGCGGGGCGCTTTATTTCTCGCAGCAATGCGTGTTCCGCCTGGCCCCCCAGGTCGGGATCGAACTGCCGCGCGACGTGCCGAACGCCGCCCGGCTGAAATTCGTCCAGGAAAAGCTAGAGACCGGGCACACCGGCGCCCGGCAGATATGGCAGAGCATTGGCCGTTATATGGGGTACGCGATTGCCCATTACGCCGATTTTTACGAGCTGAAACACGTCTTGATTTTGGGCCGTTGTACCTCCGGGCAGGGCGGCCCGATCATCGTTGAGGAGGCCGGGGCCGTGCTGCGGGCCGAATTCCCGGAACTGGCCGCCCGGATCAAAATCCAATTGCCGGACGAAGCGAACCGCCGGGTGGGGCAATCCATCGCGGCGGCCAGCCTCCCGGCACTCGAACGAAAATGACCAAGTTGAACCTCGAAACAGCCGAGATATTCGTCCCCGACGGGTTGCCGGTGCAGGCGGCCCTGGCGCGAACCACACACATGGCAATCGGCGCACACCAGGATGACATCGAGATCATGGCGTGCGACGGCATCATCAAGTGCTTTCAGCGGCCCGATCTGTGGTTCTGCGGCGTCACCGTCACCGACGGCAGCGGCTCGCCGCGTGACGATCTGTACGCCGGGTACAGCGACCAGGAAATGCGTCTGGTGCGCCGGCAGGAGCAGAAAAAGGCCGCCGTGGTGGGCGAGTACGGCGCTCAAGTGCTGCTCGATTATCCCAGCGCACTCGTCAAGGATGGCTCCAACGAATCTCCGCCGCGAGACATCGCGGCGCTGCTGGCAGCCGCCCGTCCCCAGGTCGTTTACACGCACAACCTGGCGGACAAGCACGATACCCACGTGGCCGTGGCGCTGCGGACGATCCAGGCCATTCGCAGCCTGCCCCCCGCCGACCGTCCCCAACAGTTGTACGGGTGCGAGATTTGGCGCGACCTGGATTGGCTGGTGGACGCGGACAAGACGGTGTTCGATTGCTCCACCCATCCCAACCTGCAGGCGGCACTGCTGGGCGTGTTCGATTCGCAGGTCAGCGGCGGCAAGCGGTACGACCTGGCGACCCTGGGCCGGCGGCGGGCCAACGCGACGTACCACTCGACGCACGAGACGGACGCGAGCGAGGGCGTGGTTTTCGCCATGGAGCTTACACCGTTGATCCTGGACCCCGCTATGGACATCCAGGCTTTCGTCCAGGGGTTCGTAGAGCGGTTCGCGCAGGAGATGGCGCAGCGATTCGCCAGGTTGCGAGCGGCATAGATCGAGTAAGAAGCGTGAAAGGTAGACGATAGATAAGACAACCTGACAAAGAGAGACAGGGACCGAATGGTTTGGCAGCCCCCGGTCCCTGTCATCAGCTACACAGGGCCGTTCGATCTGCGCGTGAAACGGGCAAATCTACCCTGCTTGCTGTTTCATTATACCACGAAAGGATTGAAACTGCGAGTTGCGGACACCGAACCGGCGCTGTAGCAATCTGTCGGGTTCCCTGTGAGAACTTGCCAGGGAGGAGGTGTCGAGTTCGGAAAAATACAGTAAAAACGCTCGTAAGGTTGAATTTGTGCTCGAATAACACCAAAAAGGAGAAAGTTAAAATGCGTAACAAGATGTTGGTCATAGTGACGATTGTGAGCGCACTCGCGCTCGCCCTCGCGGCCTGCTCACCGCAGGAAGTTAAAACAACAGTAGAAGTGACCCGGGAGGTCGAGGTCACGCGGATCGTCGAGCAGGAAGGGGAGACAGTTGTCGTCACCGCCGTGCCCACCCCTGACCCTGAAGCGGTGATCGAGGACGTCGAAGATGGGGCCGAGATCACTCTCTGGACGTTCTGGCTCTCGCCGACCTTTGACGATTACATCAATGACACCATCGCCCGTTTCCAGCAAGTGTACCCCGGCGTCACGGTCAATTGGGAAGATCACCAGGCCACCTTCCAGGACGATCTGCGCAACGCTTTTGCCGCCGGGAACGCGCCCGACGTCATCAACCTGTCCCTTTCCGAGGGTTGGGTCAGTGACTATGCCTCCCAGGGCTTGTTGCTCCCGCTGGACGACGTCGTGCCCCAGGAGGTCGTTGACCAGTACTTTCCCAATCTGTGGGAGCACCAGGTAGTTGACGGCAAGCACTATCAGTTCCCGTGGTACCAGGGAGTCATAGTCAACCTGGTCAACACCCAGATTCTCGACCAGGCCGGGCTGACGGTCGAGGATTTCCCCAAGACCACCGACGAGATTCCCGCGTTCTGCCAGACCATCAAGGACGAGACCGGGACTCTGTGCACGGTCCGCCTGACCGTGAATGACCTGCTCGCGCAAATGACGTACCAGGGCGGCGTTCAGGTGATCAACGACGACGGCACCGAGTTCACTTTCGATTCGCCGGACGCAGTCGAGTGGTTGCAGATGTACGTGGACATGGTCGCCGCCGGCACGGTGGATCGGACGGTCTTGGTGACAGACCAGGATCGCGTCGGGCTGGATGTCTTTGCCTCTGGGCAGTCGGCGTTTTACAACACGGGCGTCAACCTCATCCGCGAGGTGCGCGAGAACAACCCCGGTTTGTACGGTTATCTGTCCGTCGTGCCCGCGCCGGTGGGCAAGTCGGGCATCGTCGGGAAGGGCCTCATGGCTCTCTCGGTGAAGGCGGATACCGAGTACCCCAATGCGTCCATCGCTCTGGCGGCGTTCATAACCGACGCGCAGAACATGGTCGAGTTCTCCAAGCTCGTGTCCATCTACCCCTCGACCCCGGCCTCCTACGATGACCCGTTCTTCTCGTCCGAGCCGGTCGCCATCGAAGATAGCGTCAAGCCTTTGGCCAAAGACGCCGTCTCCAAGTTGGCGGACATCGTGCCCTACATTCCACACAAGGCCGACGTCAACGAGATCGTCTTGCAGGCGGTTCAGCAGGCGTTGTTCAACGACGTTCCGGCGCAGCAGGCGCTTTCGGACGCAGTAGAGCAGGCAAACGCCTTACTTCCGTAAGCAGACACACGATTTCCAGCCCTCCCCCGTTCTGGGGGAGGGCTGGATTCGACGGAGGCCCGGTATGACCAAAAAGTTTTCTCTCACACCTTATCTTTTTCTCACACCCGCTCTGCTCGTGATCGCGGTCTTTGTGGTGTACCCCATCGGCGCTGTCCTCTATTATAGTTTTACCAGTTACAACGTCGTGACGCCGCCAGAGTGGATCGGCCTCAAGAACTATCAGCAACTATTGGGCGACCGGATATTTTGGCAGGCTTTGGGCAATTCTTTCACTTATCTGCTCGTGACACCGGTG
>CAYNVC010000195.1:0-5641 GCA_964400615.1 uncultured Anaerolineales bacterium
TAATGTAATGGCACGACTTGATTTCGTGCCGAACTCGCCGACCCTGATGAACGCGGGAAGAGACCTGCAACAGCTTTCGGCGTGCTTCGTGTTGCCCGTGGGAGACTCGATGGAAGAGATTTTCGACACAGTGCGCAACACGGCGCTGATCCAACAAACCGGTGGGGGAACCGGGTTCTCTTTCTCGCGCCTGCGCCCCCAGGGAGCCATCGTCAACTCCAGCGGCGGGCAGGCCACCGGGCCGGTGGGGTTTATGCAAGTGTTCGACACCGCCTCCGAGATCGTCAGCCAGGGTGGGGCGCGGCGCGGGGCAAATATGGCCGTGTTGCGGGTGGACCATCCCGACATCCGCGAGTTCATCACTTGCAAGAACAAAGAGGGAGCCATCAGCAACTTTAACATCTCGGTTGGCGTCACCGACGCCTTTATGCAAGCGGTGGAAGAGGACAACACGATTGATCTGATCAACCCCCAGGATGGTCAGGTATGGGACAGCGTCCCGGCGCGTGAGATTTTCGACGCGGTTGTCGCCGGGGCGCACCGCAACGGGGAGCCGGGGTTGCTCTTTTTGGACGCGGCCAACCGGGACAACCCTTGCCCGCACCTGGGCGAGTACGAGGCGAGTAATCCATGTGGTGAACAATTCCTTTTGCCCTACGAAAATTGTTGCCTGGGATCGGTCAACCTGGCGCAGCACGTACAGGAGGCAGGAGGCGGGGGGCAGGAAGCAGGAGGCGGGGGGCAGGAAGCAGGAGGCAGGAAGCAGGAAGCAAGGGTGGACTGGGAAAAGCTGGCCGAGACGGTCGAGAAGGCGGTTCGTTTTTTGGACGACGTGGTCGAGGCGAACGCCTACGTGCCGGCAGTGCCGCAGCTCCAAGAAGCGGCGCACCGCACCCGCCGCATCGGTTTGGGCATAATGGGGCTGGGCGATTTGTTGTACAACCTGCGCGTGCGGTACGGTAGCGCCGCCGGACAGGAACTGGCGGCCCAGGTGATCGAGTTCATCCGCTACCACGCCCTCCGCGCCAGCATCGAGTTGGCGCGGGAGCGCGGGCCGTTCCCGGCCATCGAGGGCAGCATCTACGACCCCGCCGATCTGCGCTGGTCGCCGCCGCAACCGCTCACTCCCTACACACGGTTGGAAAAGTGGGGCCGTCCGCCGCTGGATTGGGACGAGATCGTCGCCGGAATTCGCCAGCACGGCGTCCGCAATGCCGCCCAGACGACCGTAGCGCCGACGGGCACAGTTGCCACCGTCTCCGGCTGCGAGGCCTATGGCTGCGAGCCGGTCTTTGCGCTGGCCTACACGCGCCACGTGAACGACAACGGGAACGACCTGGCCCTGCGCTACGTCAGCCCGCTCTTTTTGCGAGCACTGGTGGAGGCCGGGCTGGACGACGCGGCCCGTGAGCGCATCGCCGAGCAGGTGGCGATGGGCGGCAGTTGCCAGGAGATCGAGGACGTGCCCCCGGCACTGCGCGACGTATTTGTCGTCGCTGGAGACATCAGCGCCGAGGAGCACGTGCGCATGCAAGCGGCGCTGCAAGCGTTTGTGGATTCCAGCATTTCCAAGACGATCAACTTTCCCGCCACCGCCACCCCCGACGACGTGGAAAAGGCATTTCGACTGGCGTGGCAATTAGGTTGCAAGGGGATCACCGTCTACGTCACCGGCTCGCGGGACAAGGTGGTGTTGGAGACCAAAGCGACGCGCGAGAAAAAACAGTTGCCGCTGGGCGCGGTTCCCACCGTCGTGCGCCCCCGCCCTCACTCTTTGCCGGGGCAGACTTATCGCCTGGCGACGCCGTTGGGCACCGCCTACATCGCCATCAACGCCAACGGCGACAAAGAGCCGTTCGAGGTGTTCTTGAACGTGGGCAAGGCCGGGTCGGATACGGCGGCGGTGGCAGAAGCCATTGGGCGGTTGATCTCGCTCATCCTGCGCATCCCCTCGCCCCTCTCGGCCACGCGGCGGCTCAAACAAGTGATCCGGCAATTGAAAGGGATCGGCGGCGGGAGGCAATTGGGGTTTGGCCGCGACCGGGTACTCAGCCTGCCCGACGGCGTGGCGCAGGTACTGGCCGAGCACCTGGGAATGATGGAGCCGCAGAGTGGGCAACACGGGATCGAACAATTGTCGCTATTTCCAACGGGCGACCTGTGCCCCGAATGTGGTCACGCCGCGCTGGTGAACGAGGAGGGTTGCCGCCGTTGCTATGCCTGCGGGTACAGCGAATGTTGATTGGTGGCGCGGCAAAGCCGCGAATGTCCAATGGCTAATGACAAATGCCAAGTGATACAGCGATATGAGTGGGCCGTTGACAAACCAACTGGTGAGCTGCGAGTGTTGCCCGCGCAAATGCAGGGTGAACCGGCTCAAAGGGCAAGTTGGGTTTTGCAGGATCGGTTCCGGTGTTCGGATTTCTCATACCGGTCTGCATTTTGGGGAAGAGCCGCCTCTCTCGGGTACGAGAGGTTCGGGGACCATTTTCTTTGCCGGGTGTAACCTGCGCTGTGTGTTTTGCCAGAATTACCAGATCAGCCAGGAATTTCAGCAGACTCACACCCAAATCCTGACCAGGGATGAACTTGTGGCCGAAATGCTGCGCCTTCAGGATGAGGGCGCTCACAACATCAATTTTGTCTCGCCTTCTCACGTGATTTTTCAGATGGCCGATGCTATCGAGGCGGCCAGGGGAAAGGGCCTGGTTGTTCCGGTTGTGTACAACTCGGGCGGATATGATGCGGTGGATGCGCTCCGGCAGATCAGTGGCCTGGTTGATGTTTACCTGCCGGACATCAAATATCTGGACAATGAACTTGGGAAACGGTTTTCCGCAGTAGACGATTATGCGGACATCGTCCCTGGGGTTCTCAGAGAAATGTTGGCTCAGGTAGGCCACCTCGAGGTGGATGATCAAGGCATCGCGGTACGGGGTTTGCTGGTCAGACACCTGGTATTGCCCGGCTACCTGAGTAACAGCCGGAAATGCCTCGACCTTTTGGCGAGTTTATCTCCGGACACTCACATCAGTATCATGGCACAATATTCCCCCCAGTATAAAGCACGCGATTATCCCGGGATAAACCGGGTTTTGACAAAAGATGAATATGACGAGATCACGGATTACGCGCTCGATCTTGGCCTGGAGAACGCTTTTATACAGGAACTCGCAAGTCAGACCCACTACCTGCCCGATTTTGCACAGCCAAGTCCTTTCGCCCCGGTTGATCCTGCGTATCCTGGTTCCAGACAATTTTTGGGAGGATTCTAAATGACAGACTACCGCATTCACGAGCACCCGATTCTTCCGGTGGAAGAACACACCGGGTTCGAGTTCACCTGGCAGGGCCAACCAATGTCGGCCCACGAAGGGGAGACTATCTCGGCGGCTCTCTTTGCCGGGGGCGTGCGCACTTTTGGACACCATCACAAGGATGGCGCTCCCCAGGGCATCTTTTGCGCCAACGGCCAGTGCGCTCAGTGCCTGGTGATGGCCGACGGGTTGCCCGTCAAAGCCTGTATGACTGTGGTAAAGCCGGGCATGCAGGTTATGCCGATGGATGGCAAGCCGGTGCTGCCCGAGGTCAACGCCGTGCCCGAAATGCAAGATGTCGAGACGGTCGAGGTCGAATGTCTGATCATCGGCGGCGGGCCGGCCGGGCTGGCGGCGGCAATTGAACTGGGCAAGGTCGGCGTGCGCACGCTCGTCGTGGACGACAAGCATCGTCTGGGCGGCAAGCTGGTGCTCCAAACCCACAAATTCTTTGGTTCCATCGAAGCCTGCCACGCCGGGACGCGGGGCACCGACATCGCCACGATCCTGGAACAAGAGGTGGGCGAGTTCGAAAACGTCCAGACCTGGCTGAACACCACTGCGCTGGCGGTCTTTTCTGATCGTAAAGTGGGCCTCCTGCGTGCGGGGCGGTACGTCGTCGTCCAGCCTCACGTGCTGCTGGTGGCGACCGGGGCGCGGGAGAAATCGCTGGCCTTTAAGGGGAACACGTTGCCGGGGGTCTATGGTGCGGGAGCTTTTCAAACACTGGTCAACCGGGATCTGGTACAGGCAAGCGAGCGGCTGTTCATCGTCGGCGGCGGAAACGTGGGGTTGATCGCGGGCTATCACGCTCTCCAGGCCGGAATCCAGGTGGTCGGGTTGTGCGAAGCGCTGCCCGAATGCGGAGGGTACAAAGTCCACAAAGATAAATTGGTCCGCCTGGGTGTCCCCATCTATACCTCGCACACCATCCTCAGCGCCAACGGGCAAGACGAGGTGGAATCCGTCACCATCGCCCAGATTGATGAGCGCTGGCAGCCCATCCCCGGCACGGAGGAAACGTTTGCCTGTGATACGGTGCTGGTCGCCGTGGGATTGGATCCGGTGAACGAGTTTATCTACAAGGCCCAGGAATTTGGCTTGCCGGTCTATGCGGCGGGGGACGCGGAGGAGATAGCGGAAGCCTCGGCAGCGATGTTCACCGGCCGCATCCGGGGAGTAGAGATCGCCCGCAGCCTGGGGCGGGACGTGGGAGAGGTGCCGCAGGAATGGCGTCAGACCGCCGAGATACTCAAGTCCCGCCCCGGCGCGGTCGTCACCGAGGACATCCCAGAAGTGGAGGAGGGGGTCTTTCCTATGCTGCACTGCGCCCAGGAGATTCCCTGTAACCCCTGCACGTCGGTCTGTCCCCAGAACTGCATCGTGATGGAGGGGGAGGACATCCGCAGTCTACCCGAATACATCGGCACCGGTTGTATTGGCTGCGAGCAATGCGTCGCCATTTGCCCTGGGTTGGCTATCACGCTGGTTGACTATCGCCGCAACCAGGAGCGCCCGACGGTCACGATTCCTTACGAGTTCCCGGCCAACACGATCCACGAGGGGGACAAAGTGACGGTGCTGGACACGGAGGGAATTGTGCTGGGCCAGGCGGAGGTGGTCAAGATACGGACGCCCAAATTTGCCAACCACGCGCTGCTGGTGCGGGTGCAGGCTCCCCGCGAGTATGCCCGGCGCATCGCCGGAATCCGTGTGCAGGAGCCGGAGGTTGGCAGGCCGCTGGACGAGTACGTGACGCGCATCGCCGACGACGAGATCATTTGCCGCTGCGAGCGGGTGACGGCGGGCGAGATACGTGCCCTCATCCGGGCCGGTGCACGGGATATGAACTATATCAAAGGGGTGACGCGGGCCGGAATGGGAGCCTGTGGCGGCAAGACTTGTACCAACCTGATCAAGCGCCTGTTCCGCGAGGAAGGGGTTCCGCTTCAGCAGGTGACGGAAAACACCCGCCGCCCGCTGTTCATCGAAGCGCCGTTGGGCGTCTTTGCCGGCGTCGTCGGCGAGGGTGGGCTGCTCGAAGAAGCCCCCGTGGTCCACGCCACGGACGCGCACGAGGGGGGGATGTAGCGGGACCGAGGCAGCTACCGGTATTGAGGTGAGAAACTTTTCTGGCGGAAGGGGTGGGATTCGAACCCACGGTGGCCTTGCGGCCACAACGGTTTTCGAGACCGCCCCGTTCGTCCACTCCGGCACCCTTCCGAAATTGTAACCAGGCTGCTCTATTTGCGCAACCCGGCAAAGAACCGCTCCAATAAAATCTGCGCTTCCTCCGCCAACACCCCCCTGGTGACGGCCACCCG
>CAYNVC010000196.1:0-5603 GCA_964400615.1 uncultured Anaerolineales bacterium
GGCTTGCTATACCGACACGGAAAAACAGCGTTTTCAGCGTTCGTCTGCGTCCTACCAAAGAGAAAGCCCGGCTTGCTATACCGACACGGAAAAACAGCGTTTTCAGCGTTCGTCTGCGTCCTACCAAAGAGAAAGCCCGGCTTGCTATACCGACACGGAAAAACAGCGTTTTCAGCGTTCGTCTGCGTCCTACCAAAGAGAAAGCCCGGCTTGCTATACCGACACGGAAAAACAGCGTTTTCAGCGTTCGTCTGCGTCCTACTCTCGTATGCCAGGGCGAGATTTCTAAAATTTGGAACCGTCCGTCTAGAATCAAACAGCCCAGCCCAACAGCCGGCAATTTTGAACCCCCCAAGCCAGTAACAAGTATACAGACAGGGCGGATGTTGCGTCGCACCCGTTGCTCAGGCATTCCCGATAGAGCCGAAAATCCGCGTGCACAGCCCATGCCAACACTGGAACCTGGAGGAAAAAATGGACAATGATCGTTTTGCCGTATTGACCCGCTCCGCCGAACCACGGGAGCGAGAGACCCGCAAACTGCTAATTTCGGCCGGGACTGTGTACGGCATACTCTTTGGGCTTGGCTTTGCGCTGTTCACCTGGGGGTACGACGGGGCGCTGCTGGCCTCGAACGCAGCGGACGCAGCCTGGACAAAACTGGCGCTCGGCCTGCCCCTCACCATCATCATCGGTGGTCTGGCGGGCCGGATAGCCGCCTCGATTCCCCTGACCTCCGTCTCCGTCCTATTGTGGGCGGCGGTCGGCTGGCTGTTCGGAGTCATCGCCGGGCACATCCCGTTCGACGGCGGAAACCTGGCGGCCTGGCTCAGCGACCGGCGGCTGTGGGGAGCGCCCATCCTCGCCTACGGGCACGCGGCCGCTGTGCGGACGACCCTGGTGGTACTCATCAACATCGCCATCGGCGCGGCCGTAGGGGCGGTCGAGGGGACAGCCATACAATGGGCCTGGGACTGGGCGACGCCGGAGGGCAAAATTAGCCGGGGATCGTTGGTCGTGCTGCTCGTGAGCCTCCCTATGGCCCTGTTCATGGCAATGCCCGCCGACGGGTTCATAGACAAGCCCCTGCGAGCGCCACAACAACGAGTCGGACACGTCATCCACCTCGCCGTGACCGGAGCGCCCGTACCAGAAATCTGGGCATCCAGCTATCGCTCGATCGAGCCTTTCCGCGAGTCCCTCTCGGCACAATACGTGACCTATTTTGTGGGGTTCAGCTCGTACAGCGAGACGTGGTACTCGGCCTACGTTGACGCCGTCTTTGACAACGGCCTGACCCTGCGCTGCGTCACCGTGGGAAAACAGGTGGTCTACTGCCAGGATTTATCCCAAAAACTCGCCGGATGGATGGACGACCTGGTCCGCGCCGGGCTATACGACGAACGCCCCTGGCTGGACGAACAGACACAACACCTGGCCGTGGACGACATCGTACTGGCCTGGCTGGCCGACCACCAGGCCCAACTCGGTGAAACCTACCAGTTGAGCCGGGCGGGGCAACGAGGCGGGTGGCTCTTTATGTCCGCCCGGTTCGACTCTGGATTCGAGATGGTGTGCCGTTTCCGGGGCACATCGCCGGTGACGGTTGACCAGTGCATAGAAGAACACGGAGGCGCAGATTCGTCGAGGTAACACCAATGCCACCCATGCTCAAATTCCTCGTCCGCCGTCTGCTGGCGATCCCCATCACACTCCTCGTGATCACGGCGGCACTGTACGGCGTCGTCATGCTCTCGCCGGCGGAGACGAGGGCCGAGTTGTACATGCCGCGCGGAGAATCGAACAATCCCAATCTGCGCCCAGAGGTACTGCGCCAGCAGATCATCGAGGACAAAGGGCTGAACGATCCTTATCCGGTGCAGTACATCCGCTGGGCGTTGCGTCTGCTGCGGGGCGATTGGGGTTGGAGTCCGGGGCTGCGCGGGGACGTTCTGCCGGCACTGATCGAGCGGACGCCGGTCACGGCGGAACTGACCATCTATTCCATCCTGCTGCTCATCCCGCTGGGCATAGTGAGCGGCGTGATAGCGGGATGGAGACGAAATCTCCCCTCCGACCACTGGTTTCGCCTGACCGCTTTCGTCGCCACCTCCATCCCCCCGTTCATCCTGGGGCTGGTGCTGCTGGCGATCTTTTACGCCGGGCTGCACTGGTTCCCGCCCGGCAGGATCAGCATATCCCAAAGTTTCGAGATAGCCGATCCCACCTTCAAGAACATCACCGGCCTGCTCACGATTGACGGGCTGCTCAATGGCCGGTTCGATATCAGCGCCAGCGCGTTTCGTCACCTGATTTTGCCGACCATCACCCTGAGCCTGGCCCACTGGGCGACACTGGGCCGGATCACCCGCGCCGCGATGATCGAGGAGCTGGACAAGGACTATATCGTCGCCGCCAGAGGGCGCGGCCTGCCCAGGAGATCGGTCATCTGGATACACGCGCTGCGCAACGTCATGATCCCGGCTTTGAACAGCGCAGCCCTCTCGGCAGCCACGCTAATCATGGGCGTTTTCGTCGTCGAGGCGATATTTGGCTTGCCGGGCCTCTCTGAGCTAATCACCGGCGCCCTGGCGTACGCGCCGGACGTTCCGGCAGCGATGGGATTCGCCATCTATAGCGTCCTCCTGGTGCTGCCGGTGATGATCGTGCTGGATATTCTCCAGGGGATCGTTGACCCCCGAATCCGGGAAGGAGTGATCGAGGCAGAATGAACGCCCGGCGCTTTTTCAGATGGCAAAACCTGCTCGCCCTGACAATTGTGGGGTTCTACCTCTTTGTCGCCGTGGCCGCGCCCAGACTGGCCCCGCCAAACGACCCTGACAACCCGGAATTGTTCCAGGTGGTCGGACACACGACGACCATCCGGCGCACCCCGGCCCCGCCCAGTGAGGGAGTTCCGTTGGGAACCGTGTCCGGGGGATTCAACGTCTTTTACTCCATCGTCTGGGGGACGCGCCCGGCGCTGCGCTTTGGCCTCATCGTCGCCCTCTCCACCGCCGGGATCGGAGTCGTCGTCGGCGCGGCCAGCGGTTACGCCGGGGGGATGGTCAACCGCCTGACCATGCGCGTCAGCGACGCCTTCCTCACCTTTCCCGCGATTGCCGGGGTGTTTCTCTTCAACCAGATTATGCAGCCGGTCAGCCCCGAGATCGCGCCGACGCTGTTCCAGAGAACGTTCCTCGCCCTCAAGCTAGACCCGCTGATGCTGGCGTTGATTCTGTTCTCCTGGATGCCCTACGCCCGCCTGATCAACGCCAACGTGGCCCGGCTGAAACAGGAAGAATACACGTTGGCGGCCAGAACGGCAGGGGCGGGGCACCTGCGCATCGTCCTGCGCCACCTGCTCCCCAATGGCATTGCCCCGGCAATCGTGCTGGCCGCCCGCGACGTGGGCGGCATGGTGGTGCTGGAAGCGGCTTTTACCTTCATCGGCGTCGCCGGAGGTTCTCCCTGGGGGACACTGTTGGCCTCGGGGCGCGACTGGATCATCGGGCCGGGCGGGAACCCGCTGGCCTATTGGTGGGTGTTTCTGCCCGCTACTCTGGCGCTGGTATTTTTCGGCATCGGCTGGAATTTGCTGGGGGACGGGCTGAACGACGCGCTGAACCCACACGCAGCTCAACGGGGCTGGCGGTAGCCGACACCAAACAAACGGCGCAGGCCCAAGAAGCGGAAGAGGCTTTCGGCAGTCGCTCGCAGCCACTCCCGCACGCTGACCCGCCAGGCCAGGGAGCGGATGGCGCGACCGGCCAGCCGGGCCGTCTCCAGGTCGCCCGCGCGGGGGCTATAGACTGCGAACTGGTATTCGGCCAGCAACCGGCGGATGGAATCCGCAACCGACGGAAGCAGATCGGTCAGAGCGGCAGCACGCTCGGCCGGGGTTGCGGCTGGGGGCAGGTGAGCGCCCAGGCGGCCCAGGGCCTGGTTCAGTTCCAGGTAGGCGCGTTCCATAGGTGAAAGAGTCGCACGGAGCACCCAGCGGCGCAGGGCAGCGGGAGGGCGCAGGTTGAGACGGCGACAACCTGCCGCCAGCAAGAGAGGAAGAGACAGCCCCCCACCCCGGCGGCTGCGCCACGCGACGACGCTCAGAACCGCAACCAGGATCAGGAGCGCACCCCAGAAAGCCGGCGGCAGCCTGAAACCCGGGGCAGCGGCGGGAATCTCCTGTGGCGGCAAATCTCCTTCGAGCGCCAGCAACTCTGCCAGGCGGTCATCCCAGTGATCGCGCTGCGCATCTCCCCACCCCCCAGAGCCACCTCCTTCTGCCGCGCCGGATTGTTCCGCGCCCGAAGGACGGTAGAGCGGCGGCTGGGCGGCGGTCGGCTCGAACTCGACCCAGCCCACGCCGGGAAAGTAGACTTCGGGCCAGGCGTGGGCGTCCCTTTGGCGCACCAGGTAGGTATCGCTGCGCGGCTGCCGTTCACCCTCGGCAAAGCCAACCGCCAGCCGGGCCGGGATGCCCAGCGAACGGAGCAGGACGACCTCGGCCGAGGCGTAATAGTTGCAAAAACCCCGGCGCAGGTCAAAGAGAAACCAGTCCAGCGGCTCCTGCCCCCCGGCAGGCGCGGGGACGGTGTCGGTGTAACTGATGGTGGAGCGCAGATAACTGGTGACGGCGGCGGCAACGTCGTAGGGGTTATCCAGGTCAACGGCGATCTGGTGGGCCAACTCGCGGGTGCGCGGGGTGATCGTTTCGGGAAGCTGGAGGTATCGCGCCGTGACCCAGGCGGGGTAATCGCTGCCGGCGGCACGCAGCTGGGCAATTGTGGCCGCGCTGATGGAGGAACGAGCCTGGTAGGTTTCGCCGGCATCCAGCAGCGGCGCAGCGTGCAGGACGGCCAGGTCGGCGCTGCCATCCGGGTTGCGGGCCAGGTCGGCCTCGGCAGGGGCGCTGACCCAGCGGGGCTGGGGGGCGGCGTAGAACGTCACCAAAGGGACGGCGGGGGTCATGGTGAAGGTGACCTCGCGCCGCCCTTCCAATGCGGGGGAAACCAGGCCCCGCCCGGTCGGGAGAAGAGACTGCGTGGCGGAGAGCGCGACGGTGCTCCACCGGCCTCCACTGTAATGATCGTAGACGCGGGCACGCCAGTAATAACGCCCCCCTCTGTTCAGCGGGGCCTGAACGGTCAGGAACAGGGTGTCGGCAAGTTCGCTGCCCCGGCCCAGGGAGAGACTGGAGCCATAGTTGTCGGTGACGGCGACAGCGGCGGCAGTGCGACGCAAGGAGGCGAACAAGTTCTCGGTCCGCTCGCCCATTTTGACCCGCATAGGAGCGGTGGCCTCACGCCACGCTTCTCTGGCGGAGGGCAGGATGGTGGTCAGAGCCGGGATCGCCCAGGCCAGGAGGACGGTCAGGGTGGCAACGGACAGTATGATGCGGGCGAAATCCCAACTGATGAACTGGGGCAGGTAGGTGCTGGTCTCACGCCAATGAGCGAGGTAGCGCAGAAAGGTCAGCCGGGCAAGCAACAGGAGGGTGAGAAAAACATAGATAGCCAGTGACCATGTGCGGGAGGATGCGCCAGGGTCCAGCATGTGGACGATGAACAGGGTCAGGCCGGCAGGGAGGGTGGCCCGCCAGA
>CAYNVC010000197.1:0-5600 GCA_964400615.1 uncultured Anaerolineales bacterium
AATTCACCGCCCGCGTCGCCCCCGTCCAACAGGCCGAACTCTTCTTCCGCGCCGACGGCCACCTCAGCCGCCTCCTCGTCCAGCGCGACGAGAGCGTCCGCCAGGGCGACCTCCTGGCCGAACTGGAGATGGCCGACCTGCAACGCCAACTGGAAGCGGCCCAACTCGATTGGCAACAGGCCCAGATCGAGAGCAGCCGCGCCATCAGCCGCACCTATCTCGCGCTCCAGGAAAAGCAACTCGCGCTGGATCGCGCCCGCGCCACGAACCCCGACCCCACCGTCCTGCAAGCCCAGATCGCGCTGGCCCGCAGCCGGGAATCGCTCGCCTACGCCCAGGAAGAGTACCAAAAATCGCTCGACCGGCCCTGGGAACCCCAGGAGATGCGCGAGTCCTACGCCCGCCAGGTAGCGGAGGCCGAGCGCAACCTGGAACTCGCCCAGGCAACCTACGCCGCCGCCGTGACGGAGCGCACCTACACCCTGCGCCAACTGGAAAACGGGGTCGCCCAGGCGCGATTGGAATACGAGACCGCGCTGGCCGGCCCCGACCCGCGCCTGGAACAGACCGTGCGCCAACTGGAGGCCCAGGTCGCCGAACACCAGATCACCGCCCCCTTCGACGGCGTCGTGATGGCCGTCTCCGCCGCGCCCGGCGACAGCGTCCCCGCCTACCAGACCGTCCTCGTCGTCGGCGACCCCTCCGCGCTGGAACTGCGGGCCGAACTCTCCGCCGAGCAGATGAGCGACCTGGCCGTGGGGATGGAGGCCACGCTCGCCCCGGCCGACTATCCCGGCCAGACCTTCCAGGGCCGGGTGCGCCAACTCCCCTACGGCTGGGGCGGGGACGTGGAGGAAACCGACCGCTCCGTCCACATCACCCCCGGCCCCGCCGCCCCCACCCTGGAACCGGGCGCACTGGTGCGGGTGACAATCGTTCTCGAAAAGAAGGACGACGTCCTTTGGCTGCCCCCTGCCGCGCTTCAGACCTTCCACGGGCGCACCTTTGTCATTCTGCAAAAGCCGGACGGAACCCAGCAGCGCGTGGACGTCGTCACCGGCATCGAAAGCGACGAGCGGGTCGAGATCGTGGCGGGGCTTGAGGAAGGACAGATCGTCGTCGGCCCATGATTTTACCCATTTTACTCAAACGGCTGCGCTCCAACCCCGGCCTCAGCGTCGGCATCGCCATCGGCCTGACCGTGGCCGTGGCACTGGCGACCTGCATCCCCCTCTACGCCGACGGCGTAGGCCACCGGCTGCTGATGGAGCAACTCTCCGGTGAAGAGGCCCGTCCCCCCTTTGCCTTCCTCTTCCGCTACATCGGCGCCTGGCACGGCCCGCTGGAGTGGGAGGACATCCAGGCCGCCGACGCCTACCTGACGACCAACACCCCATCCGACCTGGGACTCGCCATGCGCTCCATCGTCCGCCACGTGCGCACCCCCAAATGGCGACTCTTCCCCGCCGACGAGGCCGCCTACGCCGACGTCCACCAGCCGTTGGAGTGGCTCGCGCTCGGCTTTCTCGACGATCTGGACGCCCACGTCGAGATACTCGAAGGCCGCCCCCTGCCCCCGACTCCGCCGGGGCAGGACATCCCCGTGCTGGTCGGCCCCGCCCTGGCGAACCGGCTGGGCTTGCAGGTGGACGAGACCTACCTCCTCTTCGCGCCCGCCGGTACATCCGACCCTCTCACCGTCCACATCGTCGGCATCTGGCAGCCCCGGGACGACGACCCCGTCTACTGGCCCTACCCACCCCGCTCCTTCGACGAGGTACTGCTCACCTCCGAGGCCGCCTTTCGTGACCTGGTCGCCCCCGCCGTGCAAGGCGAGGTGGACACCGCCGCCTGGTACATGGTCGCCGATGGCTCGCGCGTCACCGGCAGCGACGTGCCCGCCCTGCTGCGCCGCATCGCCGCCGTCCGCGCCAGAGTGGACGGCTACCTGCCCCACACCACGCTCGACCTCTCGCCGGAGGAGGCTTTGCAGACCTACCGCCGCGCCACCGGCCGGCTGACACTCCTCCTCTACGCCTTTGGCATTCCCGTCGTCGGACTGGTGCTCTACTTTGTCGTGCTCGTGGCCGGGATGATGGCCCGCCGCCAACTGGGGGAAACCGTCGTCCTCCGCAGCCGGGGCACGACGCGGGCGCAGATAGTGACCCTCTACCTGCTCCAGGGGCTACTGCTGGGACTGCCCGCTCTGGCGCTCGGCTGGCCGCTGGGCCGGGCCGCCGCCGCGCTGATGGGGCACACCCGCTCCTTCCTGACCTTTGCCAACACCGGGTTCCGCGTCCCGCCGGACTGGGCCGGGTTACGCTTTGGCCTCCTGGCGGTGCTCGTATCCACCCTGGCCGCTCTCCTCCCGACCCTCTCCGTCGCCCGCCACACCATCGTCACCCACCAGCAGGAACTGGCCCGCGCCCTGCGCCGTCCCTGGTGGCAGCGCTACTTTCTCGATCTGGCGCTGCTCATCCCCGCGCTGTACGGCTACCTTCTCCTGCGCCGCCCCGGTTCCCTCCCCCTCGCCCGGCTCACCCAGGGCGACCTGTTCGCCAACCCGCTGCTCTTTCTGGCGCCGACGGTGTTCATCTTTGCCTGGTCACTGCTCCTGCTCCGTCTCCTGCCCCGCCTGATGGACATCCTGGCGCGGTTGAGCCGGGCCGCGCGGGGCGCGGTTCCACTCCTCGTCTTCCACGATCTCTCCCGCCAGACCGGGCAGGTCGCCGGCCCGCTGCTCCTGCTCGTGCTGACCACCGGGCTGGCGACTTTTTCCGCCTCGCTCGCGCTCACGTTGGACCACCACCTCCACGACCGGGTCTACTACCGCGTCGGCACCGACCTGCGGCTGGCCGAGCAGGGGGAGACCGACGACGCGACTCAATCGCCCGGCAATCCCACGCCGGGAGGGGACGCAGGCGGCAACTGGGTCTTTTTCCCCATCGCCGCACATCGGGAACTGCCCGGCGTGCGGGCCGCCGCCAGAGTGGGCGATTACCCCGCCGCGGTCAGCCTGGGCGGACAGGTGGAGAGTGGCCGCTTCGTCGGCCTCGACCGCCTCGACTTGCCCGGTGTGGCCTTCTTCCGGGCCGACTTTGCGCCGCAGTCGCTGGGAGGGCTGATGAACGCGCTCGCCGGAGGCCGCCGCGCCCTGCTGGTCGAGCAGAGTTTCCTGGCCCGCCACGATCTACAAATCGGCGACCCGCTCAACCTGACGGTGGACGTGCTGGGCGAGCGGGCCGAGGCCGAGTTCGTCGTCGCCGGTGCGCTCGATCTCTTTCCCACCCTCTACCCGGAGGACGGCCCCTTCTTCGTCGGCAACCTGCGCTACCTCTTTGAGCGGCTGGGCGGCCTCTACCCCTACGACGTCTGGCTGGCGACCGAACCCGGCAGCAGCACGGCCATCGTCGCCGCGCTGAACGAGCGCGGCGTGCCGGTGGTCGCCGCCTGGGACGCCCGCGCCCTCATCGCCGCCGAACAACAGCGCCCGCAACGGCAGGGGCTGTTCGGGTTGCTCACGCTCGGCTTCCTCGCCTCCGCATTGCTGACCGTCGTGGGCCTCACCCTCCACGCGCTGCTCTCCTTCCGCCGCCGCACGGTCGAACTGGGCGTCCTGCGGGCGGTCGGCTTTTCGGTGCGCCAGATGCGGCTCTACCTGGCCGGGACGCAGGCCACGCTGCTGCTGATCGGGTTGCTGGCCGGGACGGTGCTGGGGTTGGCGACCGGGCGGCTCTTTATCCCCTTCCTGCGGGCCGAGGCCGGGCTACATCCCGGCACGCCGCCATTTGTCATCTACACCGCCTGGGGCGACCTGACGCTCATCTACGCCCTCTTCTCCGCCGCCGCCGCCGTGAGCATCGGCCTGACCCTGGTGCTGTTGCGCCGCATGCGGGTGTACGAAGCCATCAAGATGGGGGAAGCGGTATGATCGCTTGCGAGGGATTGGTCAAAATATATCGCGTCGCCGAGCGGGAGGTGGTGGCCCTCCAGGGGCTAGAGTTGCAGGTCGAGGATGGGGAGATACTGGCCGTCGTCGGCCCCTCTGGCGCGGGCAAGTCCACCCTGCTCAACATCGTCGGCGGCCTCGACCGCCCCTCGGCCGGCCGGGTGTTGGTGGAAGGGGAAAATCTGGCCGACTTTTCCGACGCTGCGCTCGACCGCTACCGCCGCGAACGAACCGGCTTCCTCTGGCAACTGCCGGGCCGCAACCTGCTCCCCTACCTGACCGCCCGTGAGAACGTCGAGTTGCCGCTGCTGATCGCCCGCCTCCCCGCCCACGCGCGGCGCGAGCGGGCCGCCGAACTGCTGGAGGCGGTCGGGCTGGCCGGACGCGCCGACCACATCCCCGCCCAACTCTCCGGCGGCGAACAGCAACGGGTCGCCATCGCCGTCGCCCTGGCGAACCGCCCCCCTCTCCTCCTGGCCGACGAGCCGACCGGCGAGTTGGACTCGGCCACGGCGCGCGAGATCTATGCCCTCTTGCGTGCCCTCAACGAGACATACGGGCTGACGATCATCGTCGTCTCCCACGACCCCACCATCGCTCAGGAGGTGGATCGGGTGGTGACGATCCGGGACGGCAAAGTCTCCACCGAGCAGCGGGCAGAACGAGAAAAGCACGGGCCGGGCCGTGACGCCACGCCCCGTGAACTGGTGGTACTGGATTCGGCGGGACGGCTCCAGGTGCCGCGCGAGTACCTGGAGGAGTACGACATCGGGGATCGAGTGCGGTTGGAACGGACGCCGCGCGGCATCCTGATCCTGCCGCCGGGAGGTGACCTGGATGGGTGAGCACACAGAGGAGAGCCTGGTGCACTGCGTCGGAGTGACGCGCGTCTACCGGGTCGGCGGGCAAGACGTCGCCGCACTGCGCGGGGTGGATTTGGAGGTTGCGGCGGGGACGTTCGTCGCCATCACCGGGCGCTCCGGCTCCGGCAAGACGACGCTCCTGAACCTCATCGGCGGGCTGGACCGGCCCACCTCCGGCGAGGTTTACCTGGCCGGGCGGCCGCTGAGCGGGTTGACCGAGCAGGATGTGACCGAGTTGCACCGGAACCGGATTGGCTTTGTCTTCCAGTCCTTTGGGCTGCTTCCCTCTCTCCCCGCCTGGGAGAACGTCGCCCTGCCGCTGCGCATCGTCGGCGTGGCCGGGCGTGAGCGGGACGAGCGCGTCCGCCACTGCCTGGAACTGGTGGGGTTGGCGGAGTGGGCCACACACAAACCCTACGAACTCTCCGGCGGCCAGCAGCAACGGCTGGCGATTGCGCGGGCTTTGGTGAACGAGCCGCCCCTGATACTGGCGGACGAGCCGACGGGGGAACTGGACAGCGGGACGACGGAAGAGATATTTGGCCTGTTCCGGCGTCTCGTCGCCGCGAGTGGGTTGACCATCATCGCCGCCACGCACGACCCGCTGGTGGAAGACTATGCCGACTCGGTTGTGTTGTTGCGAGATGGACGGGTGGCACAGCGCTCCCCGGTCGAATAGCAGCGAGCGAACACAACCGCCGGTTCCACTACACTCCCGGGGCGGCGCTCAACCACGCCCCCTCTCGTCCACTTTGGCTTCCTGCCACAACGCTTCCAGTTCATCAATC
>CAYNVC010000198.1:0-5591 GCA_964400615.1 uncultured Anaerolineales bacterium
CCCCAAGCCCACCATCCGGCGCAAAGCTGCGGATCGCGGCCATCCTGGCCGCATGCGGCCGCGATCCCTTACATCCCCTGCCAGACGGGGAGGAACATGGCCCACTGCTCCGGGCAGGCGCGGATGTATCTTTCCAGCCAACCGGTCACGCGCCGCAGGTTGACCAATGTATCTTGCGCCCGGTCGCCGGTGCGGGCCATCACCAGCGGCGGGGAGAGGCGCACCATATTCCCGCGCCGAGGGTCGCGGTAGGGGCTGGCGACGAGGATGGCCGCGTCGGTTTTGAGCGCCAGGCGCACGTGCCCGGTCGGCAGCAGGGCCGGACGGCCAAAGAACTCGATCCCCTGCTCCGCTCCCTCCACGGGCCGATCCACGCCGGTCAGCACGATTCCCCCGCCGCGCAGGCGATTGATAGCCTCACGCAATGCCGAAGGGCCAATGTTGGTCATCCGCACACCCAGGCGGGCACGCATTCGATCCATCAGGTTGAATCCCCCGGCCGGAGGCGAGGCCAGTCCCAATACCTGAATGTCGAGCTTGTGAGCGGCCAGTGCCAGGATGCCCAAATCAAAGTTGCCGGTGTGGGCGCCGACGATGATCACCCCCTTGTTCCGCTTCCGAGCCTGCTCGAGATTGTCCCACGCCTGCGCGGGAAAGTGGACTGCGGCGCGGATCGCCTCCGACCCCCGGCTCACCAGATGCCAGAGATCGTAATCGTTGCGGGCGTTGTTGCGGAATGCCTGCCGCGTCAACCGGTGCAGCGTTTTCTCGTCCGCCTGTGGCCCCAACACGTGGCGCAGGTTGGCGTGCAGCACCCAGTAGACTTCTGGCTTGAGCCAGCTGATCAGCCCAGAGATGAGGTCGGCCAGGCCGTAACCGAATGGCGGGGACAGGCGTTTGCCCAGGAACATTCCCGCGCCAGTGACCCAGCGACTGCCGAGGAAACGTTGGAGCAGCGTGAGGGGGGGAGTGGTATTTTGTCCGAGAGAGTTATCAGATGCCATTTCAACGTGCCGGGAATCGTCAATCCGTCTCCCCTGCCGGTTGCACAGGGGGTTCGCCCTCGAAAAGGCCCCGCTCCCGGAACCAGTCCAGCGCGTCACGGCAGGTCTGCTCGAACGGGATGGGGGCGGCGAGGCCAAGCTCCTCCCGTGCGCGGCTCGTCTCCAACGGCTGCCAGTGACCGATGGCCCGCAGGTGATGAGCGCCGGGGACACCGAGCCAGTCGCCGGCCCCGGCAATGATTCGCGCCAGACGGGGCGGCAGCGTAAAACGGGGCGGGTTGCGCCCGGCGGCGGCGGCGATAATGTCCTGCACCTGGTGGACGGTCAGGTTGTGGCCGCCCAGGATGTAGCGCCGGCCCGGTTGACCGCGCCGGGCGGCGGCGACGTGTCCCGCCGCCACGTCGCGCACGTCCACGACGTTGATCTCGCCCTCGAGATAAGCCGGAACCAGTCCGCGTGCCGCCAGCAGCAATATCTTGCCCACGGTCGGCTTGATATCACCGGGGCCAAAGACGGCGCTGGGCAGGAGGGTGACTACCGGCAACCCCAGGGCCACGGCCCGTATCGCCTCCATCTCCATCGCCCATTTGACCTCAAAGTAGGGCAGAGGGACAGAGCCGGGCGTGTAGAGATCATCCTCCCCCGCCAGACGGCCCGCTTCCGCCGCCGGCCCGACTGTGGTGAACGCGCTGGTATAGATGAGCCGTCTCACCCCGGCGGCGGCAGCAGCGCGGAGCACGTTGCGCATTTGGGTCACGCCGTGGCGCACGGTTTCCGGGACGCTGCGGGCGCGGTGGGGATAATAGCCCGCCGCGTGAAAGACGAGCGGGCAACCGCGCATCGCCGTCACCAGCGAGGCCAGGTCGCTCAGGTCGCCGGACACCCACTCAATATCGAGGTCGCCGATGGCCCCGGTGGCCTGGGGACGGCGGCGCAGCCCGCGCACCTGCCAGCCCTGGTCGAGCGCCGCGCGGGCGATCTGTCCACCGATGAAACCTGTTGCACCGAGGATACAGCAGCGGATCGTGGGTTGGACCATAGTTACCCCCTTCTCTCCCGGTTCATTATCCCGTTTCTCTCCCAATCCGTTGTAAAGCAGCCCTGTAGAAATTGTATCACGGCCAGGTGTTGGAGTCAACTATTCTCCGCGCCGAAAATCGCCTCGGCCTGTTCGATCAGCGTTCGAGCACGCTCCGGCTCCACGTCCCTGGTTTCCAGATATTTTGCCAGCAACTCGCGGTCGCTCATCTCCTCCGGGGACAGGTCGCCCAGCCGCACCCGCGTCTCCCGCTCGACCTGGCGGACGATGGCGGCGACGAAATAGGCCTCGGAGAGCAGACTGCGGGCGTCCCTATCGCGCAGCAGCGGCTCTTGCTCGGCCCGCAATTGCACGATCAGCCGCGCCACCGCGTCCTGCAAGTCATACCGGGCCACTGCCTGTTGCAGCGCCGCCAGCGGATCGGCCGACTCGCGCAGGTCGGCCCGGATGGTGACGAATGGCCGGGCGTGCGTCTCGACGAACTGCCACGTCGTCTCACCCCGCGCCAGCTCGACCCAGCAGAACCCCTTGGGCTGTCCCTCCTCGCCGAAATCAATCCGTTCTATGCTGCCGGAGTAGACGATGGGAGGATAGGTTCCTTCGTCGAGGCTCTGATGTTTGTGGACGTGGCCCAGGGCGACGTAATCCCAGGCCGGATCGTCCAGGGCGGATTTGAGGATCACCGCGTCCCGGCCAAGCATCACGCTTTGTTCAGAGCCATAGACAGCGCCGGAGATGCTCAGGTGGGCGGTCAGCACCGCCGGTATTTGGGGATCGAGTTTCTGCGCCAGCGCCCGGATATTGTCTGTGACAACTGTCTCGAGCTCCCGGTCCAACTCTTCGAGGGAGAGGCCCCGGTACTCGTCACGGGCCAGGAGCCGCTGGCGGACGGGATAGGGGACGGTGGCGACCTGCACCGGGCCGTTTTTGGTCTCGACGGTGTGCAACGCTTCCTCCCGCCCCACGATGACGTTGGGCACGTCCAGCGTGCGAAAGATGTCCACGCTGGAAGCTCGCTGTGCCATCGCCGGCAGGTCGTGGTTGCCGATCAGCAGGACGACCGGGACGCCGGAATCGGCCAGCCGCTTGATCCGCCGGGCAAAGGCCCGCTGGTGAGTGGGGTTGGGGGCGCGGCGCTTGTAAGCGTCCCCGGCAAAGATCACCAGGTCAACCTGACGCGCCAGCCCGTACTCGATCAACTCGTCGAAACAGCGCAGAAAATCCAACACCCGCCCGTTGACTCCCCTGGCAGGGTCCAGGCGACCGTAATTTTCCATCCCCAGGTGCAGGTCGGCAAAGTGGAGGAGGCGAATACTCATTTGCGATATTTGTCCTTACCCATCATTCTCCAATTACCTGGAATCTCTCTTTGAGCAGGTCGCTTCTCCGCGCGGAGCCGCCTGCCATAACCTCGAACTCGCCCGGCTCGACGACCGTCTCTAGCTCCTGGTTCACCAGCGCCAGCCGCTCGTATGGAACCTGGAAGCGGACGCTCTTTTTCTCGCCCGGCTGCAACTCGACGCGCCGGAAGTCCACCAGCTCTTGTACCGGCGTGGTGACAGTGCTGTAGAGATCGTTGACGTAGAGTTGGACTATTTCCGTCCCGGCCCGCTCCCCGCTGTTCTCCACGTCCACCGTCACCCGCAACGGCTCGCCCGCCGCCAGCTCACGCGCCGCGAGTTGGAGGTTGGAGTAGGCAAAGCTGGTATAGCTCAGCCCGTAGCCAAATGAAAAGAGCGGCTCGCGCTCCACGTCAACGTACCGGTCGGCGTGCCAGCCGGGAACCTGGTTGTAATAGACCGGTTGCTGCCCCACGTGGCGCGGGAAGGAGATGGTCAGCTTGCCGCTGGGGTTGCGGTCGCCGAACAGGATTCCGGCGACCGCCGCGCCGCCCGCCATGCCGGGGTTCCAGGCTTCCAGGATGGCGGCGGCGTGCTCGACCACCCAGGGGATGGCGAGCGGTTTGCCGTTGACCAGCACCACGACCAGCGGCGTCCCGGTGGCGTGGACTGCTTCCAGGAGTTGCTGTTGAGCGCCGCTCAGTGAGAGGTCGGCCCGGTCGCGGCACTCGCCGTTCATGGTGGTATCGTCCCCCACGACGACGATGGCGACCTGGGCCTGGCGGGCCGCCTCGACCGCCTCGGCGATCTGCTCCGTGGCGGGGCCGGTGCGCTCGCAGCCCTGCCGATAGTCCACCCGGCAGCCGCTCCCCGCGCGCGCCCGGATGCCATCCAGCAGGGTGACTATTTCCTCGCGGGGGTGCTCCTGCGCGTACTGGGTCCAGCAGCCCAGCACCCAGTCGCCCAACTGGGCGCGGGGGTCGTCCGCGTTGGGGCCGATCACGGCGATGCGCGTCAGATCGTCCCGCAGGGGGAGGATGCCGTCCCGGTTCTTGAGCAGGACGATGGACTGGTAGGCGCTCTCCAGCGCGACCTGGCGGTGCGCGGCGCAGCCGATGACCGCGCGGCCCGCTTCCAGGTCGGTGTACCGGTTCTGGTCGAACAGGCCCAGCCTGAACTTGAGGCGCAGGATGCGCCGCACCGCCGCGTCAACGTGGGCCACGTCCAGCCTGCCGCTGCGGACGAGCGCCAGCGCCAGGCGGGGAAAATCGGGGGTGGACATTATCATGTCGTTGCCGGATTCGACCGCCCGCTGCACCGCCTCCTCCATCGTGGCGCAGACTTTTTGCTCCCGGTGCATGCGCCCGACGTTGTCCCAGTCGGTCACTATGAATCCCTCGAATCCCCACTCCCCCCTCGGCACCTCGTCCAGCAGCCAGCGGTTGGCGGAGCAGGGGAGGCCGTCTATGGACTGGTAGGCGGTCATCAGCGTGGCGCACCCGGCCTCGATTGCGGCGTGAAAGGGACGCAGAAAGAGGGAGCGCATCTTGCGGCGCGAGTGGTCGGCCTCCGAGGCGTCCCGCCCGCCCCGCGTCTCCGAGTACCCGGCGTAATGTTTGGCGCAGGCCAGGATGGTGTGCGGGGCGGATAGATCGTCCCCCTGGTAGCCCCGCACCAGGGCGCTGCCCAGCACGCCGATCAGGTACGGGTCCTCGCCAAAGGTCTCGTCCACCCGGCCCCAACGCAGGTCGCGGGCGATGCCCAGCACCGGCGAGAACGTCCAATGCACGCCGGTGGCGGCCACCTCGCGGGCCGTGACGTGGCCTATCTGCTCGACCAGTTCCGGGTTCCAGGTGCAGGAGAGGGCCAACTGGGTGGGGAACACGGTGGCGGTGGGCCAAAAGGCGTGGCCGTGGATGGCGTCAATGCCAAAGATGAGCGGGATGCCGAGCCGGCTCTGCGCGGCCAGTTTTTGCAGCTTTTGGGTCACGTTGCCCATGACGTGGAGGAAGGAGCCGACCTGCGCCTCGCGCAGCCACCGCTCCGGCTCGCCGCGCCCGTCCAACTGGCACATCTGGCCGATTTTTTCCTCCAGCGTCATCCGGCCCAGCAGGTCGCGGACGCGCTCTTGAATTGGTAGATTGGGGTTCTGGTATGGCATTGTCTCGGTCGTCATCGTCACTCCTTTTTTTCTCCGCCGCGCGTGAA
>CAYNVC010000199.1:0-5589 GCA_964400615.1 uncultured Anaerolineales bacterium
CGCACAGCGTGACAAAGTCAATCGGCTCGCGCCGCTCGTGGAGCGCCAGGATGGCGTCGTAAATCCAGTTGTTCTTTTGGATGTAGAAATCATCCCCCTTGAGGAAGGGGGTGACGCGGAACAGCGCTTCGGGGTCAATGAGGAGAGAGCCGAGGACGGCTTCCTCGGCCTCCACGTTGTGGGGGATCATCTTGTCGGGAACGGCCATACGTTTTCCTATTGCAGGGGCAAGTCGTCCAGGTCGAGCGTGTTGATAAAATCGCGGAAGGCGGAGAGGTCCGCGTCTCCCTCGTCACTGATGTCTTCTTCTGGGATGATGCCCTCCGCCATAACCTCGTCCTCGACAAAGATGGGGACGTCGGCCCGCACGGCCAGCGCGATGGCGTCCGAGGGGCGGGAATCGATCTCTAACTGTTGTCCGTTCAGGTTCACGGTGATGTAGGCGTAAAAGGTGTCGTTGCGCAGGGCGTTCACGGTGACGTGGGAGAGTTCCCCTCCCATCTCGGAGATGACGTTGTTGAGCAGGTCGTGGGTCAGGGGGCGGGGAAGCTCGATGTCGCGCAGCCGGATGGCGATGGCCTCCGCTTCGTAGGGGCCGATAAAGATGGGCAGGAGCCGCTCCGCGTCTATCTCTTTGAGGAGGATCACGCGATGCTCCGACATCAGGCTTACCTGGATGCTTTCTACTTTTACCTCGACCATCATTTGCCTCCTGGTGCAGTTGTAAGCGCTCCAATTATACCACCGACCGGCGGCTGATGGCAAATGGCCGTCCGGGTTCCTGTGGAGATCAGTGTACGGTGATCGTGAATGTCGTTGTTTCGCAGGGGGTGGTGTCGCTGTCCGGCGGAAAATTGTTCAGCGTGATTGTGGTTTCTCCGGGAGCGAGTGCCTCGAACGTCCACACGTCCCACCCGCCCGAACCGGGCTGGACTGGTTTATCCGCCCGGTATTCGTGTGCCAGAAAATGGACGATTGTCTCGTCGAGCGGCTCGGCCAGCCGCCACCGGTAGCCGGTGCTGGGGTTGGCCTGGACGACGATGGTGAATTCATCGCCCGTCTTGACCTGGAGCGGTGTATCTGTACCGGTTTCTTGCAGGCTCCGGCAGCCTGCCGTCAGGAGCGCCAGTGCCAGGAGCAGCAGGAGAAGGTGTTTCATTATCTGTACCTCCATCTCTGGAACGCGGGCGTCCCCGCCCGCATGCGGCCCGGATGGCCGCGTTCCGCCCGGATTTGGAACGCGGGCGTCCCCGCCCGCATGCGGCCCGGATGGCCGCGTTCCGGTGGTCAACTGTGGGTTGTATCAGGTGGGTGGAGAGCCAGCACCTGGTCTATGGCCGCCATGACGGTTTCCATCGAATCTATTTTCATTATGCGCCGCCGCAGCTCCCGTGAGCCTGGCATCCCGGCCAGGTACACCGCCAGGTGACCGCGAAACCTGCGGCAGACGTCTCGCTCGGTGGCCTGCCGCCCAGGCCGACGGGTCTCGTTTTCGACCATCGTCAGATCATAAAGCCTGTGCAGGTGTTCGGCGATCACGTTACGGCGCTCCTCAGGCGATGGCGGGTGGTACGGTTCTCCGGCCCAGAGGGCGTTGATTTCCTCGAATATCCAGGGATTGCCGAGGGCCGCCCGCCCAATCATCACACCGTCAACGCCGGTTTGTTGGAGCATATCGGTGGCGTGACGCGCCTGCGTGATGCCGCCATTGCCGATGACGGGGATGGAACGCTCTTTCTTGATGCGCTCTAGTGTTGCCCAGTCGGCCGGGCCGTTGTGTCTGTCGGACGCAAAGCGTGCGTGGAGAGAGATGGCGCTGCCTCCGCCTTCCTCAATTGCCTGGGCGACCTCTGAAATGTTGAACAGCTCCCGCGAGATACCCAGGCGGGTCTTGACCGTCACCGGCAGCGACGTGGCTCGAGATACGGCCCGCACGATCTCTCGAATTTTGGCCGGGTCTCGCATCAGGGCCACGCCCGAACCGTTGCGCATTACTTTGGGTACGGGACATCCGCAGTTGATGTCTATCAGATCGAAACGGCCCAGCGACTCGATGACTTGGGCCGCGCCGGCCATCGAATCCGGGTTGGAGCCGTAGATGTGCGCTCCAACGGGCCGCTCCTCCGGCAGAGATTCGAGAAAGCGCATCGTCTGAGGCGAGCGGCGCAGTATGCCCTCTGCTGTGATGACTTCGGTAAAGAGCAACCCGCAGCCAAACCCTTTGCAAATGGCGCGAAATGGCAGCCGGGTATAGCCCGCCATCGGGGCCAGGAGTAGGGGGACGTTGATGGTTAGCCCGCCAATTCTGAGGGGCGCGATCTCGATTCCCGCAGCGTGTGTCGAGCTTTTCTCACCGGTTGCCCCAGCATAGAGGCTTTCACCCATCGCCACTCGATGTCACTCGTCTCCCAACATGGCCTGCGTGTGCGCCAGGAGGCGGGCCGCACGCGGCTTGCGCGGTTCTACCAGGAGCACCATCACCAACAGGTCGGATGCTTCCTGGTAATCCCCTCGCTCCAGCGCCTCTTTGGCCGCTGCTACTTTCTGGTCGAGCAGACGCGCCTGCCACTCGACCAAATCATCGGCTATTTTGACCAGTCTCTGTTCCGCCGACCACTCGCTCAAGCCGGGGCTTTGCAGCGGGTAGCGGTCTCCCCTGATCGAGAGAAAGGCCAAGGGGGGTTTTTCGGGAAAGCCTGGTTCGCAAGCCATATAAAAGACCATATCCTGGTGCTCATTCTTGGGCATCAACCGGAATATCACTCTGCCCTCCCGCGTGACCGCCGGTTCGACGCGGTATTTTTTCTCGAGCAGCTCGCGTTCGGCAGTCAGCCGTCTGGCGGCGGCGGGGGACTGATACCAGTCGGCGGCGAGGGGTGGTGGGGCCTCTTGCCGGGGTGATGGTGTCGCGCTCGTGGGCGAGTCACTCGCCGACTCTAGTTGCGCCGGGGAGGGCATTTGTCCCCGCACCGATTGTTGAATGGTAAACAAGGAGGCATAGGTTGTCAGTTTGCCAAAGTAGAGACAAATCACCAGGCAGACCAGGTCTTTGAAGTGATAGTCGGGGTCTTCCAGCACCCCCTGGGCCTGCACCCATTCCTCGTCGGTCAGTTCCTGGTTGGGGGTGCGGTGGACGTACCAGACGCCGCAATAGTGAGCTTCGGGGGCCATCTCACGAGCCTGTTTCAATTGCTGCGACGTGCGCGATTGGTCGAGGCAGAAATCCTTTTTCCCAAAGTTGACTTCGGGGCGCGGGCGTACCGAGCTGACCACCAGGCGGCGCCGCTCGTCCAACGGGTAGCCAAAGAGGAGACCGCCGGTCACGTCGCCGCTGGCGCTGGCCCGTTCGGCCTCGGCCTCTATGGTGGCCCTGGCTTCCGGTGTGATGAGGATGATGGGAGTATCTGGAGACATGGCACGAGTATATCATAACGTGGCGGAGATGCAAACGACAAATGATCTTTTCTTGACAATGACCTGGATTTCGTATATATTTCTGGTGTATGCCTGGGATGATGTGTCGTTCAACTGCCAAGCCTTAAAGGAGGAGTGTTATGGAAAAGCCCTGGCTCAAGTTTTACGAACCGCATGTACCGGAGCACCTCGATTATCCCCAACTCACCATGCCCGCCATCTTGGCGGAGACGGCTCGCAAATACCCCGACTATACCGCCCTCATTTTCAAAGACACCAAGATAAATTTCCGCGAGTACGACCAGGCTGTGGACCGCTTTGCCGCCGCGCTGCAAAAGCTGGGCGTCAAAAAGGGAGACCGGGTGGCTATCCACTTGCTCAACATGCCCCAGTTGCCCATCGCTTACTATGCTACCCTGCGGGTCGGGGGCATCGTAGTGCCTTGCAACCCCATCTATACGGCCCGCGAGATGAAGCATCAGCTCAGCGACTCGGGCGCCGAGGTCATCGTCACCCTCAGTATGATGTATCCCGTCATCAAGCAGATCCGCGCCGAGACCGCTTTGCGCCACGTCGTCGTCGCCAAGATCAAGACCTACTTTCCGCCCTTGATCAAGCTGCTCTTTACCTTGCTGATGGAGAAAAAGGGAGGGCATAGAGTGGATATCTCTGGCGACGCGAACACCTATTGGTTCCACGATTTACTCGCCAGCGCGTCACCCAAACCAACCCCGGTGGAGGTGGGGATGGATGACACCGCCGTGTTTATGTATACCGGTGGTACCACTGGCGTCTCCAAAGGCGCTCAGTTGACCCACAAGAATATCCTCGCCAATGCTTACCAGTGCAAGGTGTGGATGAACGCGCAGGAGGCCCAGGGCGACATCAGCGTCACCGCGCTGCCGCTCTATCATAGCTATGCTATGACCACTTGCATGAACCTGGACACGCTCACCGGCGCGGCCATGCTGCTCATCCCTGACCCGCGTGACCTCGAAGATGTGCTCAAGAGTATCACCAAACACAAGCCGACTTTTTACCCCGGCGTCCCGGCTATGTACGTCGCCATCAACAATTACCCACACCTGGAAAAGTACGACGTCAGCTCTCTCGTGGCCTGTATCAGCGGCGCGGCGGGGTTGCCGGTCGAGGTGCAGCAAAAGTTCCAAAAGTTGACCGGCGCTCGGCTGGTGGAGGGGTATGGTCTCAGCGAAGCCTCGCCCGTGACTCACGCCAACCCCATCTTTGGCGATAACCGCGTTGGCACGATTGGGCTGCCCTGGCCCGATACCGAGGTCAAAATTGTGGATACCGACACCGGCGAGAAGGAGATGGGTGTCGGCGAGGTGGGCGAGCTGTGCATTCGGGGCCCGCAGGTGATGAAGGGGTATTGGCAGATGCCCACCGAAACGGCCAATACGTTGCGAGACCACGGGGACGGAGGCGGCCCCTGGCTCCACACCGGCGACATGGCTGTCATGGACGAGGACGGTTATTTCAAGATCGTGGATCGGAAAAAGGACATGATTTTGGGAGCGGGCGGCTACAACATCTATCCCCGCGAGGTGGAGGACGTGCTCTACGAGCACCCGGCGGTGATGGAAGTTGCCGCTGCCGGTGTCCCGGTGCCGGGCAAGGGAGAGCGGGTCAAGGTCTACATTGTCCTCAAGGAGGGGCAGACCGCTACCGAGGAGGAGATTATCGCCTTCTGCCGGGAGAACCTGGCCCCCTACAAAGTGCCCAAGTTCGTCGAGTTCCGCGACGAACTGCCCAAGACGATGGTCGGCAAGATCTTGCGGCGCGTGTTGGTGGAGGAGGAAAAGAAGAGACTGGCCGAGTAGCAGTCAGGGTGTGTTTCAAACGAGTTGGCGGATATTCGCGCCGCGCCGCCGTGAACAGGCGGCGCTAGGGGCTTTATCCAGGCTGGTGTGGATTGGCCTTGACTGGGATGAAACGCACCCGTATCGAAAAGGCGGAGCCAATTGGCTCCGCCTTTTGTCATCAATCAGGACGCAGACCAACGCAGACCAACGCTGACTCGCACAGATTCACCTGCGTTTTTCCGCGTTTGTCTGCGTCCCTAATGAACACAGGGGTCAGGACGCAGACCAACGCAGACCAACGCTGACTCGCACAGATTCATCTGCGTTTTTCCGCGTTTGTCTGCGTCCCAAT
>CAYNVC010000200.1:0-5490 GCA_964400615.1 uncultured Anaerolineales bacterium
AATCTGACCAAGCGTTTCGGCAAAAAAGTAGTGGCGGTCAAGAACCTGAACCTGGAGGTGCACGACGGCGAGTACCTGGTTCTCCTCGGCCCCTCCGGCTGCGGCAAGACGACGACCATGCGCATGGTCGCCGGTTTGGAAGAAGCGACCGAGGGCACCATCATCCTCGACGGAGTGGACATCACCGACCTGCCGCCCCGCAAGCGGAACGTCAGCATGGTGTTCCAGAACTATGCGGTTTGGCCCCACATGACGGTCTATCAAAACATCTCGTATGCGCTCAAGCTGAAAAAGATGAGCAAGGACGAGATTGACCGCATCGTCAAAGACGTGGCCGGGATGACGGGAATCGCGGGCCTGTTGGAGCGCTACCCCTCCCAGTTGTCCGGCGGACAGCAGCAGCGGGTGGCCGTGGCGCGGGCCATCGCCGTCAGCCCCAAACTATTTTTGATGGACGAGCCGCTCTCCAATCTGGACGCCAAACTGCGCGTGGCGACGCGCACCGAACTAAAAGCCATCCACAACAAAACCCACGCCACCACCGTCTTTGTCACCCACGACCAATCCGAGGCCATGAGCATCGCCGACCGCATCGCCATCATGAAGGACGGCGAGATCGTCCAGATCGGCACGCCGGAGGAGGTGTACGACCAGAGCGCCAGCATCTTTGTGGCCGATTTCATCGGCACGCCGCCGACCAACTTTATGGATGTAGAGATCAGGGTCGAGAACGGCGCACATCACCTGGTCAACCCGCACATCAACATGCGCCTCTCCGACGAAAACGCGGCCCTGCTGAGAGGGTACGACAAGAAACACCTGGTCATCGGCGTGCGGCCCGAAAACATCCTCCTGGTCGGTGAGGCGGACTCCATCCTCTCGGCCGAGTGCCTGGTGGCGGAGCCGCAGGGTTCCCACCAGGTGATAGCGGTGGAGGTGGACGACAAGATCGTCAAGATCGTCGCCCCCACGCGCCCCAAAATACGCTCCGGCGAGACGGTTCACCTGACGTTCAAGCAGGAAGCGATCCACTTTTTCGACCGCGATACCGGCTCGAGAATCTGGCGCGAGGGCGAGTCGGCACGCCAGCAGCCGCGCTAAATCGAGGGAACTATGCAATTCGATGCCGGATCGAGTCAAACAGGGTCGGCGTTTCACGCGATTCGCCAGACCGCCAAGAAAATTCAGCGCCGGATGCGGTTGATCGAGCCGCTGGTCTACCGCCGCCGGATGCCGCTGCCACCTTTTGGAGACGCGGCGGGCCGGACAATCTCCCCCGGCGATTGCTGGGCCGGCCCCGACCAAGATTTCACCCTCGCCGCCCGCTTCCGCGTCCCGCCCGGCTGGGAGGGCGGGGCGCTGGCCCTCCACCTGCCGCTGGGCGAAGTGGGCGACTTTAGCCACCCGGAGGCGCTGGCCTACCTCGACGACGCCCCCCTGGCCGCCTGCGACCGCCATCACCAGGAGATACCGCTCCCCGCTGCCTGCGCCGACGGCGCAGAACACCGCCTCACCCTGCGCGGCTGGAGCGGCTGGATGGACGGCGACCCGTACCGGCGGCTGGTCATGCGCGAGTGCGCCCTGGTGCAGATCGACCAACCCACGCGCGACTTCCTGGCCCTGGCGCGGGTGGCGTTGGGAGCCGCCGCCGCGTTGCACGAGGACGACCCCACGCGGGCACACCTCTACACCGCGCTCGACCAGGCGTTCAAGGTGCTTGATACATCCCATCACGCGGTAGGGGTGGGCCTCGCGCCCACCCTCGCGCCCACCCAGGCTTCCGGTTTCTACACCACCCTCCCCGCCGCCACCGCGATTCTACAGGGCGGCGTGGAGCGGGCCGGGCCGCCGCTGGGGGTCGAAATCACCGCCGCCGGTCACGCCCACCTGGACGTGGCCTGGCTGTGGCCGCTGGCCCAGACCCGCCGCAAGGCCGGGCGTACCTTCCGCAACGCTCTCAGCCTGATGGAACAGTTCCCCGAATTCCACTTTAGCCAGAGCCAGCCCCAGTTGTACGACTTTGTGCGCCAGGACGACCCCGCGCTGTTCGAGGAAATCGAACGCCGGGTGCGCGAGGGCCGTTGGGAGCTGCTCGGCCCCACCTGGGTGGAAATGGACTGCAACCTCAGCGGCCCCGAATCGCTGGCGCGGCAGTTTCTCCTGGGGATCGATTTCTTCCGCCGCTATTTTGGGGACGCCCCCATCTCCCCCGTCCTGTGGCTGCCGGACGTGTTCGGCTACGCCTGGAACCTGCCGCAACTGATTCGAGAGTCCGGGATGGAATACTTTTTCACCACCAAGCTGGGCTGGAACCAGTACAACCGGTTGCCCTACGACTCTTTCTGGTGGCAGGGGCTGGACGGGACGCAGGTGCTGACCCACTTTGGCGTCACCCCCTACAGCGGCGCGTACACCAGCACCTACAACAGCGACGCTTCCCCCGCGCAAACGCTCGGCACGTGGCACAATTTCCAGCAAAAGGACTCCGGCCCGCCCGGCCTCACCCCGCCGCTGCTGCTCGTTTACGGTCACGGCGACGGTGGCGGCGGCCCCACGCGCGAGATGGTCGAGAACGTCCGCCTGATGGGCGAATTTCCCGGCCTGCCGCGCGTCCGGGCCGGGCGGGTGGACGAGTTCTTCCGCCGCCTGGAAGAGACGGTCGCCGCACGGCTGCCGGTCTGGAACGGCGAGCTGTACCTGGAAAACCATCGCGGCACCTACACCACCCAGGGCCGCAACAAACGGGCCAACCGCAAGAGCGAGTTCCTGCTCCACGATGCCGAATTCCTGGCCGCCCTGGCCGCAGAAACGGTTTCTGCCAACGATTATCCCCACGCCGACCTGCGCCGCGCCTGGGAACTGCTCTGCCTGAACCAATTCCACGACATCCTGCCCGGCAGCAGCATTGGCCCGGTCTATGCCGAATCGCTGCGCCAGTACGAGGAGGTGCAGGCCATCGCCGCCCGCGTGCGCGACGACGCGCTGGCGGCCATTGTAGGGCAAATTGGCAATTTGCCCCACCTCCTCCTGGTCAACCCCACCCCCTTTCCGCGCCGCGACCCGGCATTCTGGCCCGGCGGGGAACCCAGCGCCGGAATCACCTGCCAGGCGGTGGCGGGCGGCCTGCTGCTCGACGGGGGCGAACTGCCGCCCTACAGCGTCACCCCCATCCCGCTCGACGGTCTCCGGCAGAGCCAACCGGCGCTCGAACCACCGTCCGCCCGCCTGGAACCCACCCCCGTCCTGGAAAACGACTTTTTGCGCGCCGAACTGAACGGCGCGGGCGACATCACCCGCATCTACGACAAGCGGGCCGGGCGGGAACTGCTGCCGCCGGACGCGGTCGCCAACCAGTTCCAGGCGTTCGAGGACCGGCCCCTCAACCCCGACGCCTGGGACGTGGACATTTTCTTTGACGATAAAATGTGGCTCGCCGAGCCGGCCGAGTCGGTGCGCGTGGTCGAGCGCGGCCCCCTGCGGGCCACACTCGAGGTCAAACGGCGCATCCTGAACAGTGAATACGTCCAACGCATCTCGCTGACCCACGCCGGCCCGCGCCTCGATTTCGAGACCGTCATCCAATGGCGCGAGCGCCACGTGCTGCTCAAAGTCGCCTTCCCGGTGGACGTGCTCGCGCCGACGGCGACCCACGAGATTCCCTGGGGCAACGTCGAGCGGCCCACCCATCGCAACACCAGTTGGGATTGGGCGCAGTTCGAGACCCCGGCCCAGAAATGGGTTGACCTGAGCGAGGGCGGCTATGGGGTCAGCCTGCTCAACGATTGCAAATACGGCCACGACATTAGCGGCAACGTCATCCGCCTCAGCCTGCTCCGCTCCCCCACCACCCCCGACCCCCAGGCGGACGCCGGGGAGCACCGCTTCGCCTACAGCCTGCTGCCACACACCGGCCGCTGGGACGAGCGCACCGTCGCCGCCGCCTACGCGCTCAACGACCCGATCATCGTCTGGGAGGGAGCAGGCCGGGTGAGGGAGCAGTTCACGCTCGTCTCGGTGGATTCCCCCAACGTGGTGATCGAGACGGTCAAGCGGGCCGAGGACGGGCGCGGCCTGATCCTGCGCCTCTACGAGAGCCAGCGCCGGCGCGGCCCCGTCACACTCACCGCCGGATTCCCGCTCGCCGCCGCCTGGCGCACCAACCTGTTGGAGGATGACCAGACCCCCCTTACTTGCGACGGCAACCGCGTCACCGTCTACGTCAAACCCTACCAAATCCTGACCCTGCGCATCGTGAAACGTCAAACGTGAAACGTCAATTATACGCATCACGCACTACGCACTACGCCATGCACATCTGCTTCATCGAAGACACCCTCCTGCACGGGGGAACGCAAATCTGGGTCGTGGAAGCGGTGCGCGAGTTCCTGGCCCGTGGCGTGGGCGTGACGCTGCTGACCCCGGCGGGCGGCTGGGTGGCGCAGCAGTGCGCCGGGACGGACGCCCGCATCCGCACCTACGATTGGGACGCGGTCACGGCGCAGGACGAACCCGCCCGCCGCGCCTGGGCCGCTGCGCTGCGCGGCTGCGACGCTGCCCTCTGCACCGTCCACCCGCCGCGCGAGGGTTTCCAGTGCGCCCGCTTCGCCGCCCGCTGCATCGTGGAGGCGCGGCTGGCGACCTGCCTGGTGACGAAAGCGGGTACGGTCGTGCCGGAATACCGGCGCGAGTTCTACCTGCCGGACGGGCGGGTCTGCGCCGGAGTCATCGCCATCGCTGCCTTCACGCGGGACTATCTGGTCGAGAGCCTGGGCATCCCCCCGGAACGGGTGACGTTGATCTACCAGGGGGTTGACCTGCGCCGCTTCCGGCCCGCGCCCGCGCTGCGCGAGCAGGCCCGCCGCCGCTACCCGCTCCCGGCGGGCGAGGGGCCGGTGCTGGCCTGCGTCGGATCGTTCGAGCCGCGCAAGGGACAAGCAGTGCTCCTGGAAGCGGTCGCCGCGCTGCCGGGGGCGCGGCTGATGCTGGTGGGGGACGGCCCGGACGAGGCGCGGCTGCGGGCGACGGTCGAACGGCTGGGGTTGGCGGAGCGGGTGCGCTTTTTCCCCTTTACCGCCGCGCCGGAGTTGGTGTTCGCCCGCGCGGACGTCACCGTCCTGCCCAGCCTCTACAAGGAGGGGCTGCCGAACGTGCTGCTGGAATCGCTAGCGCTGGGCGTGCCGGTCGTCGCCACGCGGCTGGGGGGCGTGGGTGAGGTCGTCCTGGAGGGAGAGACGGGGTACACCGTGGAGCCGGGGCGGGCGGACGCGCTGGCGGACGCCATCCGCCGCCTGTGGCGTGACCGCGCCGCCCGTGCGCGGATGGGTGAGCGGGGACGGCGCTTGATGGCGGAGCGGTTCGATAGAGCGGCCCAGTTTGGGCGATTTTTAGAGTTTTTGGGAGGACGCACTACAGCGAATGGGGAAAGGAACGAATTGGCGCCGCCGTGAACCGGCGTATCCAGCACCGGCTCTTTAGGCCGGTGCGAGTGCG
>CAYNVC010000201.1:0-5488 GCA_964400615.1 uncultured Anaerolineales bacterium
CCGCTACTACGAACCCACATATCTAGCGCTTTTATTGTCGCTCACCCCAAGATATGGGCATTCTGAAAATTTGCCAGACTCCAGATACCACGATTTTTTACAGATCGGCTCAGGCGGTGACGTAGGCCGGGCACGGAGAAAAATGAACAATGATCAACCCAGGGCCAGGGAGCGCCCCACCGGAGGGGATGGGGAAACGTTCTCGACCAGGCTCCTGGACACGATCTACAAAGTGTTCTCGAATCCGCCGGAGCGCGGTCGCCCCCGCACACATGCGGCCAGGATGGCCGCGTTCCGCCACCACGCACGCATGCGGCCAGGATGGCCGCGTTCCACAGCCCCCGGTGGACGCAGATGGGCTTGAGCGTCGTGGGTTACTGGTCCAGCAATCCCAAGACAGTCTGAACCAGCTCGTCGGGTAAAAATGGTTTGAGCACAAAGAGGTCGGCCCCGGCTCTCAGACATTCGTTGTAGTAATCTGCCGCCGAGGTCATCACTACGGGGATGTGGGCCAGCGTTTTCTCGCGCCGCATCTGCCGGATCAGATCGATGGTGCGGCAGCCCTGTATCTGCACGTCCGTCAACAGCACGTCGGGCGTTTCCTGGCAGAGGAGTGGCATGACCTGTTCGTAATTTGAAGCGGTCAACACGTCACACCCCTCCAACTCAAAGAGAATTCGGAGAAGCCGTGCCGTGTTCTTGTCGTCTTCCACTACCATGACGGTGCTCATAGTTTCCCCCTCGTTCACGGCCCGCCCCATGTTAGTGTAGCACAAAATTGAATGTGTGCCGTTGGTTTTGCGTGGCAACATTGTGGCAATTCTGTTCGAGTTGCTCCGATTATGGCGACTTGGGTTTGGGAATCAGCGCCAGGGTATCCCCTCTTTTGATCCCCAGGCTGAGAGGGGTCTCGGTAGTGCCTATTATCTCGTGCTCGGTTCTGAAACAATACTCTTGCCCAGAGAGATCCAGCAGATTCACCACCTCGGCGAGAATTCTGCCCATGGGATAATAAGCCTGTACCTCGAACACGGCGCTGTGACGTCCGTCGGGGAGAAAAACGCGCAGGGTCAGGGGGTGATCCCAGGTGCTCAGGTATGCCGGTGGAGGCACGTCGGGGATTTCGATCTTGAGAATGGGGGGCAGTTGATCGGTGTCATCAACGGTTGGAGCGAGTTGCTCCGGCGGAAGAGGGCGGTCGTCCCAAATAAGAAAGCGCGCCCCCGGTATCCTGATGGCGTCATTAGGGCTAATTTCGACTACGATGCCCGGAGTCAGGCGCTTGCCGTTTAGGAACGTGCCGTTCTTGCTGTGCAAATCCTCGACAAAGTGTTTTCCAGCCCGCCCCTTTAGTATACGCAGATGGTGCGCCGATACGCCTTGATTCTCTACGACCACGTCGCAATCCGAGCCTCTGCCAAACAACAGCCCTCTTTCGGGTACGACGCGCTTGGAGATATACTTTTGCCCCTTGTACTGCAACACTCGAACCCTGCCCCTGACCTGACCACGTGCCTGTGCCGAGTGTGAAACGTGGTCTATCCAGTCATCGAGTTGTACCCAGAAAGGCAGAGAGAGCAGCGACGTTTTGCCATTTGGAATGACCGCGCCGGACATGATCCGACCGAGGAACACGCTCAGGTTTTTTGTCAGGTGCTCTTCGAGATTGGAGAACGTCGTGTATTCGATTCTCTCGACCTCTTGCAGGTTGCGTGGTACGTGGTCGTGATCCTTTTTGGACAACAATATCCAGGGGATGCGGCTCCCGATGGCGATTCCCAAAGCGAGAAAACTGTTTTCGTCGGACATCTCGCCAAGGTGGCAGAGCACAAATCGAGAAGAAAGCACTTTGCCGCGCACGTCACATAACCGTGGCCCAGGGGAACGATCTGTCAGGTAGACCGGATACAGGTGATATTCGGCCAGGTGCGGCGTGAGCGATTGCATCAGCCCGCGCCACAACAGTTTGGATCTATTGAGCACCAGATAGGTGTTCTCGTTTGGTGGGGTGGACATGTCCTCACAGATGCGGCCACAAAATTGGCAATAGTCCGGCGCTGCCGCGCCTGCCGGGGAAGGAAAACCCCGGTCGCGCAGAGCGGAGAGCTTTACTGCCAGGTCGGATTTATCTGTATACGTGATCACGTCGTGCCATTTCAGTGTCTCCGGCAGGTGCGTCCGCTCGTTGGCAACGGCGATGATGGGCCGGTTGAGTCCCAGGGCCAGACCCATCTCGATGTATACGTCGGGATTTTGCGGCGAGAGGTCCAGGATGCTGAAATCGGACGAAAATATCTCCTGGCACATATCCAGGAGCAGTGATTGACCCACTATACCTTTATCGGCGCTCTTGCCGGTGTAATAAAACCTGGTTTCCGGGGAGCCAAAGACGGCGGTGATCGTGTTTCTAAAGTCAACTACGTCCTTAGAGCGGTGGGGAGAGGTTGCCGGGCGAGGCCGGGGAGAGTGAGTGGGTTGAGGCTCCGGTTTTATTTGCGCCAGAGTTTGCCGGGCCGCCTCGTTGCGAGGATCGAGGCGCAGCGTCTTTTCGAGGCAGTACCGTTGCTGCTCCGGCGTCTCGACGACGCTGGCGAGCCAGAACCAGGCAGTAGCAGACGCCGGGTCATCTCGCACCACCTGGCTCAGGACGTTGCGAGCTTGGTCGTTTTTTCCTGCTATGGACAGGGCAATGCCCCGGCGAAGTCTGTTCTCGATCATTTTGTGTCTCGAACCTGATTTCTCGCCTCGATCAAGCGGCTGCCCCGTGCTGGTTTTGCCCACCAGGCTTGTCGGCGTTGGACACCAGCGGGGCCGGTTTTTTCTTCTGCACCGGCGGGCGCTCCAGTGCCTGCCGCGCCTCGACCAGCGCCGCATCTATCTGGCGGGCCATTTCCTCCAAGTCCTGGGTATCTGGTGTCTCGAGTGGTTCCTTCGGCATGAGATGTTCTCCTGCGGTTCCAACCGGCGTCACGCCCAATGCCACCCGGTTCCCTGTGGCCCATCCTCCAAGATCACTCCCATGCCGGACAGGCGGTCACGGATGGTATCGGCCAGCGCCCATTGTTTTTCCCGCCGCAGCGTCTCGCGCACCTCGATCAGCGTTTCGATAAAGGGGGCTGCGTCCGTGCTCGTGGCTTCTTCCAGCACCAGCCCCAGCACCCCGGTCAATTCGCGCAGGGTCGCCTGGGCAGCGGCGAACGGCTCTCCGCCCACCCCGGCGTCACGGGCCGTGTTGAGCGCCCTCACCAGGGCAAAGATGTGCCCCAACGCGCCGGCGGTGTTAAAGTCGTCGTCCATTGCCGCGTGGAAATCCCTGCCCGCCGCTGCGACCTGCGCCTGCAAAGTTTCCACTGCCTCCCCTTCCTCCAAATCTCCCATCGGGGGGCGCAGGCCACCGCGCAACCGCCGCAGCGCCCGCTCCGCCTCCGCCACAACCTGGTCGTCGTACCCCAACGGCTTGCCATAGTGAGACGAGAGCACGATCAGGCGGAACACGTCCGGTTCGTGCTCGGATAGGAACTCTTGGATCGTCACCAGGTTGCCCAGCGATTTGGACATTTTCTCGCCGCGCAGTTGCAGCATCCCGTTGTGGAGCCAGTAGCGGGCAAACGGTTCCTTGCCCGTGTACGCTTCCGACTGGGCGATCTCGTTTTCGTGATGGGGAAAGATCAGGTCGCTGCCACCGCCGTGAATATCAATCTGTTCTCCCAGGTAATGGATAGCCATAGCAGAGCACTCGATGTGCCAGCCCGGCCGCCCCGGCCCCCAGGGAGAGTCCCAATGAGGCTCGCCCGGTTTGGCCGCTTTCCAGAGAGCGAAATCCAACGGGTCTTGCTTGCGCTCGTCAACGGCCACGCGAGTCCCCGTCAGCGATTCGTCGAGGGAGCGGCCGGACAGTTTGCCGTAACCGGCAAAACGGCGCACCCGATAGTACACGTCGCCACCGACGGCATAGGCGTACCCTTTTTCGACCAGCGCCTGCACGATCTCGATTATCTGCGGTATGACCCGGCTGACGCGGGGGTTGTGATGGGCCGGCAGGATGTTCAGGTCGCGGACGTGCTCTGTCCACTCGTCAATGTACCGTTGCGCCAGGGCCAGGGGGTCTTGCTCCATCTCGTTGGCCCGGCTGATGATCTTGTCGTCCACGTCGGTAAAGTTCATCACGTGGATCACCTGATAGCCCTGGTGCTCGAGGTAGCGGCGGATGACGTCAAAGACGATGGCGGACATGGCGTGGCCGATGTGGGCCTTGTCGTAGACGGTCGGCCCGCAGACGTACATCTTGACGACATTGTCCTCGATGGTCTCGAAACGCTCCAAACTTTTGGTCAGTGTGTTTTTTACTTGCAATCCTGGGCCTCCAATCTCGAATTTGAAGGTACATTATAACACAAGCCCGGCGTTTGAAAAAAGGGCGCAGGTGTGCTATACTCTCACCAATTCAGGAGATAATGACGGAAGGAGCACAATGGCAGAGAGCGAGATGCGGAGGATTATCGTGACCGGCGCGTGTGGGCAGATCGGCTCCGAGTTGGTCCCCGCGCTGCGGAAACGGTACGGGGCCGAGAACGTCATCGCTACCGACATAGAGGAGACCAACCACTCGCTGCGCGAGAACGGCCCGTTCGAGTTTATGGACGTGACGCAGCGCGGCGCCATCGGGGCTGTGATAGACAGGTACAAGGCCGACACCATCTATCACCTGGCGGCCATTCTTTCCGCCACCGGGGAGAAAAAGCCACAACTGGCCTGGAACGTCAACGCCAACGGCCTGTACAAAATTCTAGAGATGGCCCGGGAGCGTCACGTGAGCCGGATTTTTTGCCCCAGCTCCATCGCCGCCTTTGGGCCGGGGACTCCCCGGGACAACACCCCTCAGGAGACGGTTCTGCGCCCGACGACGATGTACGGGCTTACCAAAGTGACCGGGGAGCTGTTGGGCGATTATTACATCCGCCGCTTTGGGTTGGACGTGCGCGGGGTGCGCTATCCAGGTATCGTCAGCAGCACGGCCCCGCCGGGGGGCGGCACCACCGATTACGCGGTCGAAATATTCTACGAGGCGATCAAGCACAAAAAGTACACTTGCTTTCTGAGGGAGGATACTGTCCTGCCGATGATGTATATGCCCGATTGCATCAAGGCCACGCTGGACGTGATGGAGGCGGATCGCTCCCGTCTCAAGCATCACACCGATTTCAACCTGGCGGCGATGAGTTTTAGCCCCGCCGAGCTGGTCGCCGAGATACAAAAGCACATTCCAGAATTCACCTGCGAGTACAAGCCGGATTTCCGGCAGGCCATCGCCGATTCGTGGCCGCGCACGATTGACGACAGCGCCGCGCGGGAGGAATGGGGCTGGGAGCCGAGGTACGACCTGGCGGCAATGGTCACGGATATGTTGGAAAAGTTGAGCGCACGCTTGTAGTAAATGAGCGTGCTTTGGCGGAGCGGCGCAGCAGCCTCGTCCGCGCAGGCGAACGAC
>CAYNVC010000202.1:0-2295 GCA_964400615.1 uncultured Anaerolineales bacterium
CGGAACGCGGGCGTCCCCGCCCGCATGCGGCCCAGATGGCCGCGATCCGTGCGGTCAGGATGACCGCGATCCGGGGGTGGCAGCGTTACGCAGGGATGTAAACGGTGGGATTTGCTTTTTGACCATCGCTTGCAGTTCGGCCAGCCCCGCCAGCGCGGCCTGACGCTCGGTCACGGAGAGTGGCAGGGAGTCGAACTCGTCTTCGTCGAGTACGCGCGTCTCTCCGTCTGGTGCGACCCACAGGTCGAGTGCCAGGTCCTCGGCGGATACTTCGGCGGCGCTGATGTGGGCCGGACGGGTGATGTTGCAGTACCAGCCTTTGAGGCTGCCGTCGCCGGCGCGGATCTCGAATACGTTGTACCAGCGGCCGGCGTAAAAGTATTCGGTCCAGCGGTCGCCGGGTTCCAGGACGACGTAGCCCAGGTCGAGCGTGTCCCGGTTCCATTGGGTGCGCAGCACGATGGCGGAATCGCTGCGCCGCAGTACCCGGCCTGGATATGCTGTTACCTGGCGTCCGGTGTGGTCCAGTTTGCGGACCGTTACCACGTCCTCGCGTTTCACGCTTCTGCCAGCACCGTATCTCTGGCCCGTAGTGGGGTCGGGTCGAGTGCCCGGAGCAGATCTATTTTGCTGCGCAGCAGGGGCAGCGTCTCATTGACGTAGACGGCGGCCAAATCCCGCTTTCTGGCGCTCGTCCGGGCGTCCTGCAAAGTCAGCCAGCAGTTGAGGACGCCTACCGCCACGTCCGCCAGGTCGGCCCCGTAGTAATCTATCAGCACGCGCTCCTGTTCTTTCAGATGGTCAATGGAGCGGTTGAGCAGCACGGTGATTTCCTCCACTTGCTCTTTGAGGTTGTCCAGCCCTGGATAGTCCTGAGCGGCCCATCTGTCGAACAGGCTGTCCAGCGCGTGGCCTAGCAGCGGCCCGATGGCGGCGACGATCTGGAGCTGGCTGGTGCCCTCGTAGATGTTGGTCACGCGCACGTCGCGCAAGTGACGCTCGACGTTGAACTCGTGCATATAGCCCGCGCCGCCGTGAACCTGGAGCGCCTGGTTGCAGACCCGGTTGCCCATCTCGGTGGCGTAATATTTTGCCAGGGGGGTCAACACAGAGGCCAGTCGGTCGGCTTGTTTGAGCCGTTTGCGGCCGGCGGGATCTAGTTCGCCGCGTGCTTTGCGCCGCTCGTGGGATTTTTTCAAATCCACCCAATATCCGGCCTCGTAGACCAGCGAACGCGCTGCCTCGATCTCGCTGCGCATTGTGAGGAGCATGCGGTAGACCGCCGGGATGTCGCCAATCGGTTGGCCGAACTGGACGCGCTCCTGGGCGTACCGGTACGCTTCCCGGTAGGCGGCCTCAGCGATTCCGACCGCCTGGGCCGAGACGGCCAATCTGGCCCCGTTCATCATCGCCATAGCGTAGCGGATCAGCCCAAAGCGACGTTTGCCGATCAGTTGAGCCGGCGTGTTGCGGAATTGGATTTCGCAGGTGGGTGAGGTGTGAAGGCCCATTTTGTTCTCAATGCGCCGGACGCGCACGGTTTCGTTATTCTCCACCAGGAACATCGAGAGGCCACGGGCGTCGCGCGAGTTCTCCTCGGAACGGGCCAGCACCAGCAGGATGTCCGCGTTGCCGTTGGTGATGAACCGTTTGACGCCGTTCAAGTGCCACACGCCGGATTCCTCGTCGTAGACGGCGCGAGTCTGCACACCGCCCAGGTCTGATCCTGCATCCGGTTCGGTGAGCACCATCGCGCTGGTAACGTCGCCCCGCGCAAAGCGGGGCAGGATGCGGTTTTTTGTTTCCTCGTCGGCAAACTCGTTGATCGAGGCCGAAATTTCTTGCAGGCCAAAGATGGTCATCAGCCCGGCGTCGGCGCGGGAGATGATCTCGACCATCATCTGGAATATCGTTTCGGGCAGGTTCAGTCCGCCGTACTGCCAGGGCAGCATCGCGCCCATCAGTTCGGCCTGGCGGAGGGCCGCCAGCGCCTCCTGGGTGGCTGCGGTGTAGGTGACTGTGCCGGACTCAAAGTGTACTCCCTCGTCGTCCGCCTCGGCGGCGCGAGGGGCAATGCGTGTGGCGCAGATCTCGCCCAGCAGGGTCAGGAGCAGGCGATAGTTGTCTTTGGCGTCGGCATAGTTGCGTGGCGCGGCCGGGTAGCGGGTGTGGGTGGTATATCCCTCTTCCAGCGATTCGACGATCTCGCTCAGGTCTAGCTGGTCGAGGTGAAATTGCAGGTCGAGGTTGTCGGTGAAAAAGTTTTCTGTCATTTTGATTCTCCTGTCGGGACGT
>CAYNVC010000202.1:2395-5480 GCA_964400615.1 uncultured Anaerolineales bacterium
GTCGAGGTTGTCGGTGAAAAAGTTTTCTGTCATTTTGATTCTCCTGTCGGGACGTGGTAGAGCAAGATGTCATCTTGCTACCGTGCGGCAAGATACCATCTTGCCCTACGAGACGGCAAGATGACATCTTGCCCTACGGGATGGGACGTGGTAGAGCAAGATGTCATCTTGCTACCGTGCGGCAAGATACCATCTTGCCCTACGGCCCTACCTGGCTCTTTCACGGTGCGCGCGAATCATCCAGGGAATGACCTGGTTCAGGTCGCCCACGATTTTGTAGTGAGCGATTTGAAAGATCGGTGCGTTGGGGTCGGTGTTGATGGCAATGATCTTGCTCGATTGAGCCATTCCGGCGCAGTGTTGCACCGCTCCCGAAATGCCGCAGGCGATGTAGAGACGCGGGCGCACGGTGACGCCGGTCTGCCCGACCTGGTGTTCGTGTGAGATGAACCCGGCATCAACGGCGGCGCGGGAAGCGGCCACTTCGCCGCCGAGCGTGTGGGCCAGGTCGTGGATGAGTTGAAAGTTTTCCCGGCTGCCCACGCCCGCGCCCCCGGCGACGATGATGGAAGCCCCTTTCAGGTCGCAGGTGGGTTCCCGCACTTGCCGTTCCAGCACTTGCAACACCAGGTCACGCTCGTCGAAGCGGGGTTCGATCCGCTCAATCGTGCCCGTGCGCGTCTCGTCCGGCTCCCCCAGCTTTATCACTCCCTCGCGCACGGTCGCCATCTGCGGGTGCATGCGGGGGTTGACGATGGTGGCGACGATGTTGCCGCCAAAGGCGGGCCGAATCTGGTACAGCAGGTCGTTGTACGTCTCTCCTTTACGCTCGAAAGCGCCGAGCTGGAGCGCGGTGCAATCGGCGGTCAGCCCGGCGCGGAGGGCGCTGGCGACGCGCGGGGCCAGGTCGCGCCCGACCGGGGTGGCTCCCAGGAGAAAGATGTACGGCTGCCGCTCGCGGGCCAGGTCGGTGGCGATTTTGGCGTAAGGCAGCGTGCGGTAGGTTGCCAGCTCGGGATGGTCGGCCAGCAGCACGGTGTCCGCGCCGTGCTGGATGATTTGTGTGGTCAGGTCGGCGACGGCGCTCCCCAGCAGCAGGCCGTACACCTGCCCTCTTAGCTGGTCGGCCAGCTCACGCGCTTTGGAGAGCAGTTCCAGGCTGACGGGGGCGATACATCCAGCTTGTTGTTCGATGAAAACCCAGATTTGGCGGTTCATAGGATGTGATCCTCCATCAATTCTTGCACCAACGTGGTCACTCCTTCCAGGGTGGGCGGTATTTCTTTGCTCCCGCTCGCTTCGAGCACGACGGATTCTATCTTGAGCACCTGAGTCGGTGAGCCGCTCAGGCCCAGTTTTTCTTCGTCTGCTCCAATGTCGCCGGCGGTCCACACGGGGATTCTCTGGCCGCGCTCTGCCAGGTAGGCGTCCAATTTTTCTGCCGTCTCGAACTCGGGCCATTGTTCCAGCAGGGTGGGGTATTCGAGCGGTGTGGCGGCCAGTTTGTGGATCATCATCCGGCGGGCCGAGGGGGGGCGGGGCTGGTTGGCCGAGCCGACGACGGTCAACAGGCAGGGGAGGGTGCATTCGACTGTCTCGTTGCCGAGGGGAAGCGAGCGGCGGACGACGATCTCGTCACCGCGCAGCGATTCGATGCTTGCGGCGTAGGTGATTTGGGGCAGGCCCAGTTTTTCGGCGGTCTGCGGGCCGACCTGGGCGGTGTCGCCGTCTATCGCCTGCCGTCCGCAAAAGATGAGGTCGTAATCGCCGATCTGCTCTACGGCGCATTTGAGGGCATACGATGTCGCCAGGGTGTCCGATCCGGCGAATTTGCGGTCCGAAAGCAGTATCACCTGGTCGGCGCCACGGTACAGTGCCTGGCGCAGCACGTCGGCGGCGCGCGGCGGCCCCATCGTCAACACTGTCACCTGGCCGCCGTGTTGTTCTTTGACTTGCAGCGCCATTTCCAGCGCGTTCAGGTCTTCGGGGTTAAAGATAGCCGGCAGCGCGGCCCGGTTGACTGTGCCGTCTTCCTTCATCGCCTGGCCGGTGATATTGGCGGTATCGGGCACTTGTTTGACCAATACCACGCAGTTGTACGTCATACGTATCTCCTTATTTTTTGTGATTGCTCAGGCTGCGGCGGGCGCTGTCCCGGCAGCCGCTTGCCCGATTTGAACCACTTGTAGAAACCCCCAATAGCGCGACAAGTTACGGAGTTTGGGAGTATAATACGAGAAATGTCAGGCGTCAAATGTGAACAAGGCGGTGGCGAGAGACTGGTTGGTGAAATGTGAAATTGTGCATACTTGATTTGACAATCCTCCACTCCGTGATAGAATACGCGCACATTAAAGATACCGTTTCTCTCGCGCAGAACGTGACGCCGAACCGTCTTTGGCAAGTTGGCCTCGACGAGGTGGGCAGAGACAAGACGACTTGTAGTAAACATCCGTCTGGCTTTAGGCGTGATTCCAGAACCCGGCATCACTCGCGCATTGAGCACGTGGTGTTGGGTTCTTTGTGTGAGGGGACGTATCGTGAGGAGTAATCTGAATTCATGGACGTAAATGTTATCACCGAACAAAATTCACCTGAACAAGATTTGAGCAAGCCAGAGCCTGAGACCCCAGTCCAGCCTAGTCAGGATATGGGGGATTATCTGGACGATTACCAGGCCCCCAAGCGGGGAGACATCTGCAAGGGCGTCGTGATAGGAAAGGACGACCGTGGCCTGATCGTAGACGTGGGTCTCAAGCGAGAGGGATTGGTCCCCGCCAGTGACCTGGAGCGTCTGGACGACGAGACCAGTTCGGCTGTCCAGGTGGGCAGTGAGATAACGGTGTTTGTGCTCCAACCTGAGGATAGAAATGGGTATCCCATTTTGTCCATCCATCAGGCGCAGCTCTCCAAAGATTGGATCAAGGCCGAAGAGATGATGGCGAGCGGGGAGATGTACGAAAGCCAGGTCTCGGGTTACAATCGCGGCGGTCTCATCGTCAAATTTGGCAAGATTCGCGGTTTTGTCCCCGCTTCGCAGATCGTGGATTTGCCCAAGCGTTTGTCGCCGGATGACCGCCGGCAG
>CAYNVC010000203.1:0-5463 GCA_964400615.1 uncultured Anaerolineales bacterium
ACGATGCTGCGGCTGATCTCGAACGAGGATGAATCCATAGTCTCGCGGTCAACGTTGCGGGCGGCCTGGAATTTCAGTTCGCCCGTCTCCGGTTCCACGAGCATGAGGAAGGAACGCTCGGCCCCGGTGAGGCGGATGATCTGGTCCATCACTTCGTTCAGCACCTCCGGCAGATCGAGGGAGGAGCCAATGGCGTGACTGATGTCGTACAGGGCAGCCAGCTCGTCTTGCTCGGATACCTGGGCTTTGAGTTCTTTTTCCAGGCGCGTCAGCGCATTCTGGAGCGGCGGAATATGCTGTGCCAGTTCCACAGCAGCAGGCGCTCCGCTGATGCGATGCCGGTCCACTATGCGGGCAATGTTCGTCAGCCCCCGGCGGAGAGCCGCGATCTCGCTCTTGCCGGGGAGGCTGGGCGCAGAAATATCGCTCATTATGTCACAATTATACACCACCTTGCGCTCATGCAAAAGTCGCCAGCTTGCCCTCTCTCTCGAACGTGGTAGAATTCCACCACTATAACAGATCGTCATAGCGCGGATAAATTGCAACCATTACCCTCCACTCTCCTGGATTGGCTTTTAGCCATTTTCCCTATTCTGGCAGTTCTCGTCCTGATGCTGCGTTTCCACTGGAACGGTGCCCAGGCCGGAGCTGCCGGCTGGCTGGCGGCACTCCTGGCAGCCGGTTTCCGCTTCGAAACCGGCTGGCGGGTGTTGGCCTACGCCCAACTGAAAGGGGCGCTCCTGACCCTGTTCGTGCTCTACATCATCTGGGCCGCGCTGCTCTTTTACCGCGTCACCGACGAGGCCGACGCCGTGCGGGCCATCGGTGACGGCCTCCCCCGTCTCACACCCGACCGGGGCTTACAGGCGCTGCTCCTGGGATGGGTCTTTAGCGCGTTTTTGCAAGGGATGGGCGGGTTCGGCGTGCCGGTGGCAGTCGTCGCGCCGCTGTTGATTGGGCTGGGCTTCCCAACCGTGGCTGCGGTCGTCATTCCCTCGGTGGGCCACCCCTGGGCCGTCACCTTTGGCTCACTCGGCTCCTCTTTCTACGCCCTCATGGCAGCGACGGGACGGAGCGGGGATGAATTGGCCCCCTGGTCGGCGGCGCTGCTGGGGCTGGCCTGCCTGGGATGCGGCGCGGCTGCGCTGTGGGCAGCCGGCGGGTGGCGCACGCTGCGCTCGAACTGGGCGGCGTTGCTCGTCGTTGGAGCGACGATGGCCGCGACTCAATTTTTCGTCGTCACTCACGGGCTGTGGGCCATCGGCGGGATGATGGGCGGGCTGGCGGGGCTGGCGGTGGGGGTGACGTGGGCGCGGCTGAGACATAGGGCGGGAACACCCCTGGAAGGAGAGCGTCCCGACCGCGCCAATGCGGGGATGCCTGTCGGATGGGCGCTGCTCCCGTACATCTTGTTGGTCGTCATCGTGTTGGTCGCCCAGGCTCCACCCGTAAAGGCGGCACTGGGGCAGGTGGTCGTGCGCGTCCACTTTCCCGATCTGACCACCGGACGGGGGTGGACGACTCCGGCGGAGGAGGGGCGCAGCATCAACATCTTTGGGCACGCCGGAGCGCTGTTGACCTACGCCTCGCTCGTCACCTACCTGATCTTTCGCCGGCGCGGCTACTATGAAAAGGGAGCGGTGGGGCGCATTGCGCACAGTGTCGTCAGAAAAGCGCTCCGTTCCAGCCTGGGCACTGCGGCGATGGTCGGTATAGCGGTGACGATGGGACACGCCGGGATGACCCATCTGCTGGCCCAGGGAGTCGCGCAGGTGGCCGGGAGATGGTTCCCGCTGGCAGCGCCCTTTATCGGCGTGCTGGGGGCTTTTATGACCGGTTCCAACACCAACTCGAACGTCGTCTTTGGCGGCTTGCAGCAGAACGTGGCGACTCTGCTCGGCGTCAGCCCGTTGATCATCCTGGCTGCACAGACAGCGGGTGGGGCTATCGGCTCGGCGTTCGCCCCGACCAAGATCATCGTGGGTTGCAGCACGGTAGAGGCCGACGAAGGGACGGTGCTCAAAGCGGTGATGCGCTACGGTCTGATCGTCGTGGCCGTTCTATCGCTGGTGGTTGGGGTGGCGGTCTATTGTCCGGGCAGCAACTGAGTTCGACGCCCGCCTCTTGCTTGCCGTGATTCCTTCGACGGAATAGATCAACAGGGCAAACCAGATCGCGCTAAACCCCACCAGGCGTTCCCGCGTAAAACTCTCCCCATAGACAAACGTCCCGATCAGAAATTGCAACGTTGGGGCGATGTACTGCAAGATTCCGACCGTGGCAAGGGTGACTTTTCTCGCGCCGTTGGCAAACCAGATGAGCGGCAGCGCGGTGACGACCCCGGTGAATGCGAGCAGGACACTCGTCTTTAGCCCCGTGCTCCCAAACGAACCGCTGCCCGCCAACCCGACATAGACGAGATATGCCAGCGCGGGGATGAACAAAAAGAGCATCTCTAGCGCCAGCCCGTCGAGGGCGTCCAGCGGGGCGGTTTTTCTCAACAGACCATAGAGGGCAAAGGTGATCGCCAACGTGAGCGCAATCCAGGGAAACGAGCCATAACCCAGCGCAAGCGCGAGCACTCCGCCCAGGGCGACCAGGATCGCAACCCACTGCCACGGGCGCAGCCGTTCCTTCAAAAAGAGCATCCCAAAGAGCACACTGATGAGCGGGTTGATGAAATAGCCCAGGCTGGTATCTACGATGTGCCCCGTGCTCACGGCCCAGATATAAGTGAGCCAATTCAACGCTATGAGGCCACAAGTACCCAGGAAAGTGATCAGTGTGATGGGGCTGCTTTTAGCCTGGCGCAGCCAACCCCACTGTCTCTTTCCGGTCAGCAACAGCGCGACAAAGAGGAACGACCACACAACGCGATGGCAAACCACCTCAAACGACGGCACGGCCTGGATGGCCTTCCAATAAATGGGGAGCAGTCCCCAGAGAGTGTATGCCCCGATGGCCGAGATGATCCCGTTTTTCATTCCGGCAAACTCCTGCTTATCAGCCTGGATCGAGTTCGATAATGGCAGCACATCTCTGAGTGCAGCCCCGTTCGACACGTGGGCGCGATTATACCCGGCAATCTGCCATCGGTCAAACCCGGCGTGATTGGGGCGCACTGGACAACTTGGGCCAAAGGGGATATAATCTCCCCCGTTGTTCTCCTGAAAGAGAGATGTTATATGCGTTGTCCCGAGTGCAAAGCCAAAATCCCGGATAATCTATCCCTGTGTCCAAACTGCGGCACACTGGTGGAAGAAACCCGTCCGATGCGCGCCCTGCGGCGCTCCAAACGGGGGCCTTCCATCGAGATCGAAACCGAGGTCGTGCCGATTCCAGATGATGCAGTCGCCACCGCCCCACCGCTCTGGCAGAGAGCGCTCCGAATATCGTTGTGGGTCGTAGCCTTCCTGGCTCTGATGACCCTGGCGGTCGGCCTGGGAACGTATTACGGCTTTCATAGCGGGGAACAAGAAAAACAACAGGCCCGCCTGGAAAAAGCCGAGGAACACTATCAGGCCGGACTGACACAGCTCAATTCCGGCGAGTACGAACGTGCCATTGCCGAATTCGAGTACGTGCTCAAGCTCAATCCAGATCACCCACTGGCTCAACAAGGCATTGACGAGGCCCAGGCACGTATTGCTGCCCGCCCCACCCCTACCTCAGAGACTCGTGAAATAGTCGCAGACGACCTGTACCAGGAGGCGTTAGCCTACTACGACGCCGAGGAGTGGCAAGAAGCGGCGGAGGCACTCGATCAACTGCGCGTGCTGGACGCAAACTATCGGGCCGAGACGGTCGAGGATATGTTATTTACCAGCCTCTACAACGCAGGAATGGCGCTGTTGAACGACGACCGTCTCGAAGAAGGGGTCTTTTACCTCAACCGGGCGGTGGGCCTGCGTCCATTGGACGAGGAGGCGTTGACAGAGCGCAGCCTGGCTATCCAATATATGACCGCGCTGGGCTACTGGGGAGTGAACTGGGAACTGTGTATTGACCGCTTCGAACAGCTCTATACCATCGCGCCCAACTATAAAGACGTCTTCCGGCGGCTGTACGACGCCCACGTGACCTATGCCGACGCCTGGTACGCCCAAGACGAGATGTGCCCGGCCGAGGAGCAATACACCCAGGCGCTCCAACTGATAAACGACCCTGCCATCACGCAGAAACGGGACGCGGCGGCTCAACTATGCGCCGTTGCGACCCCCACCCCCATCGCGCCCATAGAGGGGACACAGACCATCACGTTGACCCAATTACCACCGGGGTTCACCGTGGGCCGGCTGGCCTATCCGCTCTACAACACACAGAGCGGCCTCTACGATGTGTACGCCCTCTTTGCAGATGGCCGCCTGATACGGATGGCCGGCGGGGCCGACCAACCTTGTTGGATATGGAGCAGCGGCTTGCTGGGGTATCGCAACCTGCTCTCGCCTGGCGTTTCGCTGTTTGTGCCAGGGGAAGCTGCGCCACGGCAATTGGTCTCCAGCGCCGGGGTCGCCTGGCCCACCTTTTCGCCCGACGGTGGTCGGATGGCCTATGCTGCGCAGGACGTGGCCGGAACCTGGCAGGTCTACATCGCGCCGACGGACGGAACGACGGAGCCCCAGGTGCACGCCCAGGGACAGAACCCCGTCTGGGGGCCTACCGGCCTGCTGGCGTGGACCGGGTGTGAAAGCAGCGGCGCGTGCGGCATCTTTGTGGACAACCCAGACGACGACCAGCCGCCGGTCCGCAAGACCGCCAGCGGCAACGACATCGGCCTGAACTGGGCGCCCAACGGCGGACTGCTGGCCTATATGTCCAACGTCACCGGCAACTGGGAGATTTACCTGCTCAGCATCGAGGGAGGAGTAGTGGTGCTCACCGACGATCCGGCATCCGATGGATTGCCCGCCTGGGCGCCGGATGGCTCTGGGATAGCTTTTGTCTCCAACCGCGATGGGGCGTGGGGTATCTATCTGATGGGGCCAAACGGCCAGGAGCAGCACAAGATTCTCACGCTCGGCCCCAACCTGCCCAACTGGACCGCGCAGCGGCTTTCGTGGGCGCCCTAGCTTGACGGAAAGAGGCAAAACGGGTATACTTGACGGTACGGGGCGTGGCGCAGATGGAAGCGCGCCGCGTTTGGGACGCGGAGGTCGCCGGTTCAAGTCCGGCCGCCCCGACTGCTTGCGGGCGTTGCAAAATGGTATTGCCCCAGCCTTCCAAGCTGTTGTTGCGGGTTCGATTCCCGCCGCCCGCTCTCGAAACAAGTACCAGGGGCCCATAGCTCAGCGGTTAGAGCAGCCGGCTCATAACCGGTCGGTCCGAGGTTCGAATCCTCGTGGGCCCACTATCAGAGCTGGTAACAACCCAGTCGCTTTCAGTTTGGCACTTTTATCTCTGGTCAGTTACTACTGCGCATCTTGCATATCTGGACTCGCGCAGGTGTTCAGTGCAAGAGGT
>CAYNVC010000204.1:0-5450 GCA_964400615.1 uncultured Anaerolineales bacterium
CATCCGTGTTCTACTCCTGGGGCACGTAATACAGCAACCTGAAATCTGCCGTGCTCTGTGCCACGTCGTCAAGGTAGAGCGTCACGCTATAGTTGCCTCCGACGAGCACGCGCCCCCTGTCGTCGTAGTAGGCCGCCCAGCGCGTACCCTCCGCCCCGTCTGTCTCTGCGTCCCAAAAATGCTCCTGCCGCGCCACCTCTTGACCGTTGCGCGTCCACACCACTGCCCACCTCAGCCCATCCTGCATCCCCACGTAATCAAAGATGGCGTAAATCACTTTGGTGTTCCAATCGAACACATTGTCCGGCGCGGTGATAATCGGCGCTCCGTCCGGTTGCACGCCCAGGGCGATTGTGATCCCGCCGAGAACGGGGGCGGGCGCTTGCTCCTGCGGCGCAGGTTCACCAATCGTGAACCCCACACTGGCCTGTTCCTGCCCCTCCACCATCACGACCACCTCGTAATCGCCGGGCGGGAACGAGTTGCCGGCGGCAGCCTGGAAAGTGGCCTGTGCCGCTCCCTGCGGAGTGCCCCTCCACAGAGTCACGTCCCTTTGCACCATCTCGCCGGAACGGTAGAGCAGGTGCGAGACGTTCGAGCCTGGGCACAGTCCCTCGTATTCGTAACCCACGTAGAGCGCCCGGACGCCCTCCGGGAACTGGCTGGCGTAATCCTCATCGGCTGGCGCGGGCACGTCCGCAACCCGCATATCCAGAACGCGGGGCAATGTATCTAACACCAGGAATGAATGTGCCCCCACCACCTGATCTCGTGCGTAAACCAACAACTCGTACCGGCCCGGCTCTACGCCCGCCGAATCACTGGGGAGCAAGATAGCGCCCTGGCGCGTCTCATCCCCCCACGGAACGGACGGCTGCCCGGCCACCGTCTCGCCGCCGCGCTGTACCTCCCAGCGCCATTCGGTCTCCGGCTCCAACCCTGCCAGCTCGAACTCGGCTGCGACCTGGGAGACACCTGCGCAAAACGTGTCGCCGGGCGACAGCAATTCGCCGTCCACGCTCCACCCTGTACCCACTGCAACGTGGCTCACGAAAGGGAGCACCGCCGTGGGAGCGGGCTTCTCAGGCCCCGCGAGCCGCCCGATGGATACCAGCCCCAGCGCCAGGATAATCGCCGCCGCCCCACCGACGAGCACCCAGAGCGCGGGCGGGAACGGATGCCGGGCCAACTCGTCCACCGGGGAGGCCGTCCTCTCAGGGTCGAGCGGAAACAACATCGTGTCGGGATAGACTTGCGTGTGCTCGTAGATGACGCTGCTCCAAAAGCGTATCAGTGCCCGCAACTGTCCTCGCTCTGTCGGTTCGGCGACCGACGCCCCGGCCTGCCGCAGATCTGCGACCAAAAGTTGCGCCTCGTCCCAAAAAGCCTCGTCCAGCTGACCGCGTTGGAAGCGGGCTTGTTTTTCTCGATGCCGCTGTTGTAGAGTCTTTAGCAAATCGCTCACGACACTCCTCCCGATAGACGCGCAGACAACCTGCGCAATTGATCTCCGGCCACACGCATCCCATCATCCGCCCATGCCAGCGAGCGCTGGCAGGCCGACTCGAATTCTCCGCCCAGATCGAGCAAGCTCGCCTGGGATAGATTCTCCTCCTTCAGCACGTCCTCGAGCGACAATTGGAGGGCCAGTATCTCCACTGCCCACCGTTCTCCGCGCAATTCGCGCCCCTCGCGCCGCAGAGGCTGACCAATGTGCTCTATTTCTTCGGCAAAGCCGGTCAGCGCATCCAGTTTACCCTGGCACAGTCTCCAATCCTGCAAGAGCATCTGCCGCTCGTCCGCCCCCAGGCTGCTCTCCGCCGGGCCAAGCCGGGCGCGAAAGAGGGCAAAGGCGACCCACGCCTGATGCAAGAGACGCTGTAGCGCGGCCCACTCGTCAATTTGGGCCTGTAGCGCATCCAGTTCCACGGCCATCTCGCGCAGATCGGCCCGCGTTTGCTCGCCGGTTTCCTCAACTGTCTGCTCCGTCTCTGTGGTCATTCACCCCACCTCCTCGACATGCTCGTGTTGCGTGCTGCGTATTGCGTGTTGCGTGTTGCGTATTGCGTATTATAGGACAGCCCTCCCGACTTTACAAATCGGCCAAGTTGTTGTAAAATGACGCCCACTGTAAAACCCATGTAATTGGAGGAATAGTTTGGCTAACATAAAATCAGCGATCAAGCGCCTCCGCAGCGCAGAGCGCAGGCGTTTGCACAATCGAGTATATACCGGGCAGGCACGCACGGCGGTCAAGAAAGCTCGCGCTTTGATAGAGCAGGGCCACGTCGAGGAAGCCCGCGCAGCCGTGCAGGTAGCGACCAAAGCGCTGGATAAGGCGGCCCAGAAAGGCGTCATCCACAAAAACAACGCCGCCCGGCGCAAGGCACGCCTGATGCGCCAGTTGAACCAGGCCGAACAAGCGGCTTGAGCGCCATCCAGACCAAAATGGCTGTGATGAAACTACGAGAGCACCGTTGCCTGGCGCGACGATGCTCTTTGTGCATTGAAAACCAGATAATTTAAGGAGGTGCGACAATGGAGATCAGTGGCTACGAGTTTCCAGATGGCTTGTACTATGACAAACTCCACGGCTGGGTCAAGGTGGAAGGTAATACCGCCATCCAGGGCCTGACCCAATTTGGTCAGACCATCGCTCAGGAAATCGTCTTCGTCGAGGCTCCCCGCGCCGGACGGGATATCAAGCAGGGAGACACCTTTATGTCCATGGAATCCGGCAAGTGGGTGGGCCGCATTGCCGCGCTGGTCAGCGGCTCTATCGCCGAGGTCAACGAGGAACTAGAGTGGGAACCCACACTGGTCAACGAGTCCCCCTACGACGAGGGCTGGCTGGTCAAGATCGAAATGTCCGATCCCGCCGAACTGGATAATCTGATGAAGGCTGATTCGCCGGAACTGAAAGCCTTTATTGAAGGAGAAGCGACCAAGTACAAGGACGTATTGGGCTAGTTAAAAGTGCGCTTACGGACAGCGTACCACACAATCCGTTGGCCGAGTGAAGGCAGCGACGTTGAGCCAGGTACAAGTGGCCTGGCCCAGGTTGCTGCTTTTGCATAAATATATTGGGAGTGTGAGCATATGGAAAAAGACGTCGCCGAAATTGTGTTCTGGATCGGCCACCTGCCGTTGATGATCCTGTTCCTGGTTGGTATGTGGCTCGTCTTTGCCAACTGGCTGCGGGGCAGCGTCGGCGGGCGCGAGGATATTTCTTTTGGTGAGAAATTTGGCATTTTGGTGCGCGTCGTGCTGGCGACTGTTTTCAGCGCCAGACTGTGGTTGCTCATCAAAGCGTTCGTCGTCGAGGTGTGGTTCAACCGCCGGCTCTACCATAACGACTTTTGGCGCTGGCTCAACCACTTTTTGCTGCTGACCGGCACGATGTTGCTGTTCACCCTGTCGGGCATATCGGCCCTGAGCGTCAAGGTGCTCATCCACTTTTTCCACCTCGAATATATCCCCATCATCGGGATGTGGGCGCAGCCAGACCATCCGGGCACTGCGTTCCTCAACGAGATCGGCGCGGTGATGATAACCATAGGGCTGACTTTTTTCATCATCCGGCGTTACTTTACCCACAGGCCGCAACTGCGCACCGGCCCGGTGGATACGTGGATGGTCGTTGGCTTTGGTTTAATTATACTTTCAGGATGGAGCGCCGAGATTGTTCGCCTCAACTCCGCCGCATACACCGAGCCGGCGACATCCTGGTTCGCCTTCGTCGGACGGCCGATCCTGGCCCCACTCTTTGGATGGCTGCCGCTCGATTGGGACAACCTGACGTACTGGCTGTACGTCATCCACGGCCTGATCACCTCGATTGTCATTGTCACCATCCCCTTTTCCAAATTCATGCACGCCATTGCCGGCGGATTAACACTGATGGTGCGGGATGTGGAAGAACAGACCAAACACATCGCCGAGAAAGGAGCCGCCCGTGTCTCAGCTTGACCTGAAACGCTTTAGCTTTATGCAAATGATCGAGTTGGACGCCTGCACCCGCTGCGGCGAGTGCATCAACTGGTGTCCCACTTTTGCCGAAAAGCAAGAACTGGACGACATCACCCCGCTGCACAAGATCGAAGCGGTGCACGGGTTCGTCAAACAGCAATACGGGCTGTGGGCGCGGCTCTTTGGCTCCCGCCCGCTCGACGCGGACGCGGTGCAAACCCACTCGACCGGCACTTTTGATTGTACCCTCTGTGGCCGCTGCGCGGTCGTCTGCCCGGTGCACATTGACACCCGTTCGCTGTGGATCAGTATGCGCGAGACGCTGGTTGACCAGGGAGTCTACCCCGAACCACTCGACCACCTGCGCGAGACGGTCGGAGCGCACCACAACATCTCCGGCGACGACAACGACGAGCGGCTGATTTGGAGCCAGAACCTGCCCGAAATACCGGAAGGGGTCAAAGGAAAAGAAAAGGCCGAGGTGGTTTACTTTGTCGGCTGCGTCGGTTCCTTCTATCCCCAATCCTACGGCATTCCCCAGAGCATGGTGCAGATTATGGAGCACGCCGGGGTGGACTATACGACGTTGGGCAGCGAAGAACACTGCTGCGGCTTTCCGCTCATCATTGCCGGGATGAAGGAGGCAGCGCTCGACGAGGTGCGGCACAACGTGGAGGCGGTGCGCAAGACCGGCGCCAAACGGCTGGTCGCCTCATGCCCCTCCTGCTACCACACCTGGAAGCACGACTATCCCGAAATCATGGGGGAGCCGTTGGGGTTCGAGGTTGTCCACTCGACCGAGATGCTGGAAGAACTGGTCAACGAGGGCAAACTCGAGTTCAAGCCGCTGGAGGAAAAGATCACCTACCACGATCCGTGCGACCTGGGCCGCACCAGCGGGATTTACAAAGCACCGCGCAACGTCATCACCGCCATTCCGGGGGTCGAGTTCGTGGAGATGAAGGATCACCACGAGTACTCGCTCTGCTGCGGCGGCGGCGGCGACGTAGAGATGGCGGACAAGGAGCTTTCGGCGGCGGTGGGCGCGAGACGGATCGAGCAGGCGAAGGAGACGGAGGCCAAATACCTGCTCTCTGCCTGCCAGCAATGCACGCGCACGCTGGCCGGGGCGGCCCGCAAGAACAAGGTGCGCGTCCGGGTGATGGACGTGGTCCAACTGGTCGCGCGGCAGTTGAGCAAGTGAACCAAACGACCTGAGCGGTCGGTCTGATAACAGTTACCGTCCGGGGCGCAGAGAGCGCAAAGCAACCTGAGCAAGACGCTGACGGTGGATTGAGGCGCGTGGGAAGGAACAGGCTCATCCCTTCCCACTCAAAGCCTGCAAGAAACGCTCCACCGTCTCCTGGCCCAGACCGGCGACCTCGCCCAACACGCGCAGGGGATGCGGCAGCGGCTTTTGCCACAGCCAATCCACGCGCAGCCAGAAACCGGGCAACGTCTCCGAGCGGTACACCCCTTCC
>CAYNVC010000205.1:0-5448 GCA_964400615.1 uncultured Anaerolineales bacterium
TAGAGCAAGTTGCCAACTTGCTACCGCCGCAGGCAAGTTACCAACTTGCCCTACATCACCACCGCCGCAGGCAAATTACCAACTTGCCTACGAGATCATAGTTAAGGAGATACAAATATGCACAAAATGACCCAGGCTAATTTGGAAGCAGCTTTCGCCGGCGAGAGCCAGGCCCACATGAAATATCTCGCCTTTGCCGACAAAGCGGAAAAAGAGGGATTCGCCAACGTGGCGCGGCTGTTCAAGGCGGTCGCTTACGCCGAACAGGTGCACGCCACAAACCATTTCAAGACCCTAAAGGGGTTGGGCAAGACGGCCGAGAACCTGGCCGCCGCGCTCGGCGGCGAGACCTACGAGATCGAAGAGATGTATCCCGCTTTCCTGGCGGTAGCCGAGGCGCAGGGAGAAAAGGGAGCCGTCCGCTCGAACGAGTGGGCGATGGAGGCGGAAAAGGTGCACGCCGAGATGTATGGCGCGGCAAAAGAGGCCGTGGAGGGCGGCGCAGACGCCCAGGTAGGGCAGGTCTACGTCTGCTCCGTCTGCGGCTGGACCGGCGAGGGGGAGCCGCCGGACGAGTGCCCGCTGTGCAAGGCCAAGAAGGACAAGTTTGTGACGTTTTGACGTGAGGAGGTAGTTTATGGCCGAAATGGATTCTTGTGTCCAGGCAGCGGCGGGGCCGTTGAGCGCAGCGCCGCCTGCCGCAGAGTCGAGTTCACCAATAAAGGAGGAACCTGGAATGACAGTAGCGCGTGTGGGCAAACAAGCCCCGGATTTCGAAGCCTCGGCCTACGTGGCCGGTGAAGGTTTCAAGAACGTAAAATTATCGGATTACAGTGGGCAGTGGGTGGTGCTCTGTTTCTACCCCGGCGATTTCACCTTCGTCTGACCGACCGAGCTGGCGGCAGTTGCCGTCAAGTACCCAGAGTTGCAGAAACTGGGCGTCGAGGTGTTATCCGTGAGCGTAGATAGCCGCTTCACCCACAAGATTTGGAACGAGGTCGAGCTATCCAAGATGGTCGAGGGCGGCATCCCTTATCCAATGCTCTCCGACCAGGGCGGACGCATCGGCGCGGTGTACGGGGTCTATGACGAGGAGGCCGGCGTGAACATCCGTGGACGCTTCATCATTGACCCCGATGGCGTGATCCAGGCGATGGAGGTGCTGACCCCGCCGGTGGGCCGCAACCCGGACGAGCTGATCCGCCAGGTGCAGGCGTTCCAGCACGTGCGCGAGACGGGGGAGGCGACTCCTTCCGGCTGGACGCCCGGAGCCAAGACGCTCAAACCCGGCCCCGATCTGGTGGGCAAGGTGTGGGAGGTCTGGAAACCATAGTCTGGTGTGCGAGAGGCCGGGTTCCCCCTGGGGAGCCTGGCCTCTCTTGTGAGGAGGCATGGTTATGGATGCAGTGGCGTTGGCGCGATTCCAATTTGCCCTGACCATCATTTTCCACTATCTGTACCCGCCCGTCTCCATCGGCCTGGCCTGGCTGATCGCCTACATGGCCTGGCAGGCCCAGCGCCGGAGCGACCCGGTTTACGACGAGATGACCCGCTTCTGGGTCAAGATATTGGCCCCGATCTTTGCCGTCGGGGTGGCGACCGGCATCACGATGGAGTTCCAGTTCGGCACCAACTGGTCCACCTACTCCCGCTTCGTGGGTGATATTTTCGGCTCCCCCCTGGCCGCCGAAGGGGTGTTTGCCTTCTTTCTCGAGTCCGGCTTTATGGGGGTGCTGATCCTGGGCCGGAACAGGGTATCGCAGCGCTTTTACGCCTTTTCTGCCCTGATGGTGGCTGTTGGCTCCACTCTCTCCGCATTTTGGATCATCGTCGCCAACTCGTGGCAGCAGACGCCGACCGCCTACGAGATAGTGGACGGGGTGGCGCGGCTGACCAATTTCTGGGCCGCCGTGTTCAACCCCTCGACCATGCCGCGCTACGTCCACACCGTGTTTGGCGCGGTGCTGACCGGCGCTTTTATCGTCGCGGGGGTGGGGGCCTGGTATCTGCTCCGGGGGCGGCACGGAGAGTTCGCCCGCCGCTCGCTGCAAATCGGCGTGGTGACGGGGGCCATCTTTTCCTTGCTGATCCTGGGAGCGGGGCATGGTCACGCCGTGCAGGTGGCCGAGACCCAGCCGGCCAAGATGGCGGCCTACGAGGCGCTGTTCGAGACGCAGGACGGGGCCGCCATGATCCTGTGGGGCTTTCCCGACGTGGAGCGGCAAAAGGTATACCTCAATATCGCCATTCCCAAGTTCCTCAGTTTTATGATTGACTTTGACCCCAACAGCACGGTGGCCGGGCTGGATCAGTTCCCGCGCGAGGAATGGCCGCCCATCGGCCCCTCGTTCTACCCCTATCACCTGATGACGGGGTTGGGAATGTACTTTATCGCCCTGACCTGGGTGGGCGTCCTGTTGGGCAAAAAGCGGTTCACCAACCGCCTCTTTCTCCAGGCTACCTTGTACTCGGCCCTGCTGCCGCTCCTGGTGATGAACCTGGGATGGATGGCGGCCGAGTTTGGCCGTCAGCCCTGGGTGGTCTATGGGTTGCTCAAGACCGTGGACGCGGTCTCGGTGGTCGTCCCGGCCTGGCAGATACTTTTGACGATTGTGCTGTTCACGCTGATCTACTCTCTGCTCCTGGGGCTGTTGCTCTTTTTGCTCAAGCGAGAGTTGAGCCACGGGCCGGAGGAGGTGACGGTATGAGCCACGCGCTTTTGCAAAATATCTGGTACGTGTTGATCGGTGTGCTGCTCACCGGCTATGCCATCCTGGACGGGTTCGACCTGGGGGTTGGTGTGCTCTATCCCTTTATCGCCAAAAAGGACGGGGAGCGGCGGGCGCTGCTCAACGCTATCGGCCCCTTTTGGGACGGGAACGAGGTCTGGCTGCTGACCGGCGGCGGGGCGCTGTTCGCCGCCTTCCCCCACGTCTATGCCACCGTCTTTAGCGGCTTTTACCTGGCGCTGATGCTGGTGCTCTTTGCCCTCATCCTGCGTGCCGTCTCGTTCGAGTTCCGCAGCAAGGTGGCGAGCGAGCGCTGGCGGCGGGCCTGGGATGGTCTCTTTTTCGGCGCCAGCCTGCTGCCGGCCCTCTTGACCGGTGTGGCGCTGGGGAACGTCGTGCGCGGCGTGCCGCTGGACGCGCGGATGGAGTTCGCGGGTAACTTTTTCACGCTCCTCAACCCCTTGGCCCTGCTGGTCGGGTTGACCGGGCTGGCGATGTTCGTCACGCACGGCGCTATCTATGCCTGGATCAAGACGGAGGGGCCGCTGGCGGAGCGAGCGGAGCGGGCGGCCAACACCGGTTGGTTGGCGTGGGTCGTGCTGACCGCGCTGACGGCTGTCGTGGCGCTGTTCGACGCCCCGGCCCGTTTCGCCGGGAAATCGCCCCTCGTCTGGGCCGTGCCGCTGCTGGCGGCGCTGTTTTTGGCCCTGACGCGGGTCAACTTGAAGCGCGGGCAGGCGGGACGGGCGTTTCTGTTCTCCGCGCTCTCCATCGCGGGGTTGATGGGGCTGGTCGGGGTGGGGAACTATCCCTACATGCTGCCCGCCCGCAACGTGGCCGAGTACGGCCTGAGCATCTATAACGCCTCTGCCTCCCAGAACACGTTGACCGCCATGCTGGTGATCGCGCTGATCGGCGTGCCGCTGGTGCTCGTCTACACCGCCTACATCTACCACATCTTTCGGGGCAAGGTGCGGGTGGAGGAGGGGGGTTACTAGCGATGGGCGACAAGACCAGGAGCAACGTCTACCAGGCGTTCGTCGGCGAGGCGAAAGCGTACCACCGGCTGCTGGCCTACGCCCGCAAGGCGGACGAGGAGGGGTACGAGCAGGTCGCCCGCCTCTTTCGCGCCGTCGCCGCCGCCGAGGGGGTGCACGCGGAGCGTCACCTGCGGCTGATGGGTGAGGCGGTGGTCAAGAGCACGGAGGAGAACCTCCAGGCCGCTTTCGAGAGCGAGACCACGGTCAACCAGGTCTATTACCCGCGTTTCATCACCGAAGCGGAGGAGGAAGGGGAACGCGCCGCCGCGCTGACCTTTAGCCAGGCGCGGGACGTGGAGGAGGAGCACGCCGCGCTCTACAAGCGGGCGCTGGGCGCGATGCTGCGCGACGAGAGCCACGACTATTACGTTTGCCAGGTGTGCGGCTACGTGGCGGAGCGGGAAGCGCCCGACCGCTGCCCGGTCTGCGGGGCCGGGCGGGAGAGGTTCGAGTCGGCCGGTGGTTGAAACCGCCGTTTGACTTTGTCCAGGTGCGTTAAACGCACCCAATAGCAACGTTAACTCGAGGAGGTAACAGATATGGATTGGATCACGTTTCTCAAGGTAATGATCGAGGACGAAAAAGGTGCTATCAACAAGTACCAGTTGGCGATGGAGCAGGCCGATTCCAAAGATCTCAAAGCCGCTATGAAACGGCTCCGGGACGAGGAAGAGATTCACATTGCTCTCCTGGAAGACGAAATCGCCAAATTAGCGGCGTCGTGAGGAGGTAGCAAAATGGGCACGCAAGGAAGAAAGATCGTCGGCCAAAAGGTGGACGAACTCGTCGAGATGCTCAACCGGGCGCTCGCGGACGAGTGGTTGGCCTATTACCAATACTGGGTGGGCGCCAAAGTGGTCAAAGGGCCGATGAGGGAGGCCACCGCGGCGGAGCTGTTGCAGCACGCCACCGAGGAACTGGGGCACGCGGAACTGCTCTCGAACAGGCTGATCCAGCTTGGCGGGACGCCGCTCCTGACTCCCCAGGACTGGTACGAGATGACCAACTGCGGCTACGAACCCCCCGCCGACCCTTACGTCGAGGTGTTGCTGGAGCAGAACATCAAGGGGGAGCAGTGCGCCATCGGGGTCTACCAAAAACTGGTCGAGTTTACCAGGGAGATTGACCCGGTGACATACGAGATCGTTCTCTCGATCCTCACGGACGAGATCGAGCACGAAGAAGACCTGGAGGCCATTGCCGAGGACATTCAATTGATGAAGGAAAGGAGATAACGATGGGTTTTGGAATTCAAACCGCTGATTGGAAAAAAGAAAAACACGCGCCGGTGATCGAGTGCCCGGACGCGGTCAAGGCCGGCGAGACGTTCGAGGTCAAAGTGAGCGTGGGGAAAGAGATCGCGCATCCCAACACCGCCGAGCATCACATAAACTGGATCGCGCTCTACTTTCAGCCGCAGGGAGACAAATTCCCCTACCAGGTGGCCCACTTCGAGTTTGCCGCCCACGGGGAGGGGACTGCTTTCACGGCTCCCGTGGCGAGCGTATCGCTCAAGCTGGAAAAACCAGGCACGCTGCGTGCGATGTCGCTCTGCAACCTGCACGGGCTGTGGGAGAGCGGCCAAGAGATCGGCGTGAGTTAACGATCGCGCTCTCTACAAACCTCGGAGGTTTCAAAAAACCTCCGAGGTCTGGGGGTTTTCAATACCTGGAGTCTGG
>CAYNVC010000206.1:0-5438 GCA_964400615.1 uncultured Anaerolineales bacterium
CACCCGGAACGCGAACCACTCCCCTGCCCCGGCCACGTAGGTGGCCTCGGTCTCCGTTGTGCCGGTCAGCTAGGCGGTCCAGGGGCCGCCTTCTAGCCCGCAGGGCTTGGTTAAATCAGCCCGTCCGCTTTAGCGCCGGGCGGTGAACTGGGCCAACACTAGGTCGGCACCTACGGCCCCGCGCGGTAGGCCCGCACCTGTGTGTGCGCCCCTTGCGGGCGGGACGGGCGCGCTCCTCCCCCCTCCGCGGCCCTGTGTCCCCGCGTCTCCCCCTCCCCCTCCGCCCAGGTAGTAGACCCGTTTTCCCACCACTACCTCGTCCACCATCGCCGCCGTGGTGAAGGTGTAGATGTGCTCCCCCTCCACCCCGGCCACGGTGACGGTGTAGCGGTTGTGGGCGACGAGTCGGGCGGCGGGCAAAGCATCATCATAGCACTATCTGCCCCACACAGGCATGCGAAAGTCAACGTCGGTAGCCAGAAGCGTGATCGCGCCGCTCGGTACATCAACGGCGACCAGAACGTAGTGCTCACAATCACACTCGCCCTTGATCTGCTCGCAGACCCCGCTGGCACACGTACTCAGAACGAGGTGCTTGCTGTCGGGAGACCAGGCCACAGGTATGCCGCCCGAAGAGAGATAGTAGTCAAAGCAATGCACGCTCTTATCGCCCAAGTGCAGGACGCACAATTGCGAGTAATAAGTCCCAAAGGCCAACCACTGATTGTCGGGGGACCAACTTGGCGCCATTACGTCATCTGTGCCGGTATCTATTTCTTCCATCAAGCCTGTATCACGGTGCCAGATGTAGAGTCGCCACGTATCCCAGGTTTCAATTCCCTCCCCGGCATAGAATGCCAGGAGTTGTCCATCGCTCGACCAGACCACGTCACCGAGAAACAGCGGTGTGGCTAGAGTGACCGACTCGCTCATCCCCTCACAGAGCACCCTGAGCATATCCGGTGTTTCAAGGTCAAACTCGTACACGGCTATAGCAGCACAATCCAACGTTGGTGCATAAATGCCCCTTCCATGTTCATGCGGCGGCACGTACCACGTCGCAGGTGTTCTTTCGCCCGTCTCGAGATCGAAAATCGTATAGCGTGGGGTTCCCAATATCGCCTCTGTGCCGTCGGCCGATATGTGCCAATCCGGGTACTCGATGACCAGCAGCCGACTGTCGAGTAACCAGGTCGTTTCCATAGCCGGCACCTCGCGCACGATCCCCGTCTCTCGTCCGGTGCGTGTATCGGCTACCCATAGGCCCAACGGACTCGTCCTCTGACTGATATCCCACTCCACGAGGTATGATAGCCAGCGGCCGTCAGGCGAGACGCTCATACCGTCATAGGGGTAGTAATTGACTAGTTGGGTCTCCTGACCGTCCACGACGTTCAGTGAGCAGATCGCATCGTCACGGACAAAGTAGATTCGGCCAGGTCCTGGCGGTTGCGCCGTACCGCAGGCGGTCAGAAGCGTCAGATAGAGTACAATGGGGATAACTCGTTTCATCGTCAGTCTCCTTCAAGGACGGGCCACTCGGTGAAGAAATATATGCCTTGTTCCTTGCCGCCTTCCGGAGTCCAAAAGTAGTGCTGTACAGGCTTGACGGCGATTTGGTCCTCGTGTGCCTCATAGTAGGCTTTACTCAAGATATAGTCAGCACCAAAGATCGGGTTAGGCGGAAGGTGTCGGCGGTGGAGTTGGTGGCCCGGTCGGTGGAAGTGGGCTCGAAATTCAGCCGTTACAACTATTCGATGGTTCCCGCCGTCGTGTGCTATGGCCTGCGGCTCTCGATAAACGCGGTCGGGTCCAGATAGCCATAGTAATCGGGGATGGCGCGGGCGGGGTCGTCGTCCCAGGTGTACCCCACTCCGGTGACGCGGCCATTGCAGGTTCCCCGCGCCCCGGCCGTCCCGGGCGGAAACAGGTTCGAGCCGTCGCCAAAGGTGCGCATTTCCCAATGCAGGTGACTGTTGAGCTTTTGGTCGTAGACGACGGCGATCACTTGCCCCCGCACCACCGGCTGGCCCGGCTGCACCTGGACGTGCGAGGTGTGCCAGTAGACGGAGTAGACCGCCTCCCCGGCGGCTAACTGGTGCTGGATGATGAGTATTTGCCCGTCGCTGCCGCCATCCACGACCGAGAGCGTCACCCCGTCGGCCACGGCGTGGACCGGGGCGTGCGCGGCCCCTCCCCAGATGACCTGTCCGTCCCCATCCAGCGCAAACAGGTCCACCCCGGCGTGGTAGAGCTGGCTAAAGGGGACGGTCTCGTCGCCGCTGGCGCGGAAGCAGTTGGAGCGGTTGCCGAACGCCGGGTTGTGTACCCCGTAGCGGGTGTTTGGCAGCGGGCCGTATGATGCGGCGGGCAGCAGTGGAAAGTCGAACGCTGTGGCGATGGGCGGCGTGGGCCAGGGGGTGTAGGGCGGCGCGGTGGGGAACGTGGGCAGCGGCGGCGGGATGAACCGGCTGATGTAGTGCTCCCACACGTAAGGCGCGGCGGTCAGACCTATGACGCCCGCGACGATGAGCAGTGCGAACAGCACCCGCCGGCAGCCGTTTTCCTGCTGCATGGGCTATTTGTATTCCTCGCGCAGCGGATACCATGCGTCGAGCGCCACGGTCGGCTCGTCGAGGACGACCGCGCCGTGGGGCACGTTCGGCGGGCAGCAAACTCCCTCTCCGGCCCGCAGTACCCGTTTTTCGCCCGCCAGCGTGAACTCCATCGCTCCCGCGACGACGTAGGTGATTTGCTCGTGGGGATGATCGTGCACGGGGATCACTTTGCCCGGTTCAAAGTGGAAAAAGGTCATCATAGCGTGATCCAGGTAGACCGCCCGGCGCACGACGCCCGGCAGCATCTCGGTGGCGGGTAGTTCAGCGACGGTGAAAAAGGACATTTGCTTTTCCTCTTTTCCTGTCCGTGGACGCAACCCAACGCGGAAATCTGCGAAAGTTGGCGTTAGTCTGCGTCCCGGCTACGAAATTAGCAATTTGCCAGTGCCCAGAGCGTTATTATACTTTTTTGATGGCCGGATGCAAGTTTCCCTGCTTACAATCCCATCAGCGCCAGCGCGACGGGCGTCATATCGCTCACGCTGGGGGCGCGGTTCCCTTCGTCCGCGCAGCGGTCGGCGATCAGCCCCGTGGCGGTCTCCCGCAGGTGGGCGATCTCGGCCGGGGAGCCGCCGGGACGGGCAAAGGTCAACACCGCCTCCGATTCCCCCGCCAGTAGCCCGCCGTGTACCCCCGTCGTCGGCGCACCGAAATAGTATCCTGCCCGCCCGTCGGCCAGCAGGATCAGGTCGCCCGTCATCGCGGACCCGGCCAGGCGGATGCGGTTGACGGGGTCGGCATAGTCCGGTTGAGGGTGGGCGGCCAGATAGTCGCCAAAGGGCTGCGTCCGCCCGTCGCCCAGGTAGACGCGGTACTCGCCCTGCCAGCCCGCGTGTTCCGCGTCCCGCACCAGAATCAGGGCCAGGCTGCCGCGCAGCGATTCCTCGTACCTGCCGCGCTCGTTCATCTGGCGGAATGCCTCGGCCACCGGCAGCACGTCCTCCGCGTAGCGGGGTGGGTCGGCCCAGCGCCCGGCCCGGTGTTGGAGGTAGACGTGAGCCAGGCCGCCGTTTAGCCCCATCACCGCGTCGCAGGCCGGGGCCTCGCCGGGATAGTCGTGTACGTCCAGCCCCAGCGCGGCAAAGAGGTGGCCCATCTCCCGGTCGAATGGAAAACCCAGCCGGATAGAGTGGCGGTCGTCGGGCGTGACCTCGATCTGGCCGTGGTCGCTCACCAGCGCAAAGAGCGCGCCCGCCAGCATTCCGTGTGCCGCCAGCGCGTCCAGCAGGCGACCGATTTGGGGGTCAACCACCTCGCGCAGATAGGCCGGCTGGCTGGCCGGGCCGTGGACGTGGCTGTGGTGGTCGAGGCCCATAAAGTAGGCGGTCAGCAGGTCGGGCCGAGCGCCCCCCGCCAGGTGGGAGAGGAGGGAATCGAGCATACCGGCGTCGTACTCGCCCGCCTCCAGCCCCAACGTCCCTTTCCCTTTGGTGAAGCGGGCGATCTCGACCACGTCGGGAGGCAGCCAGGCGTCCGCGCCGCGAGCGTACATATTGTAGGCGACGGCGGAGGTCAGGCCGTGAGCCGAACCGCTCTCGTAGAGGGTGGGCGTCGCGGCGCTGAGGAGTTGGGAGGCCAGACCATCGCTAAAGACGCGCACGGCGTCGTCCACGGCCAGCGTGTAGCCGACGTCGAAACCAAAGTGGCGTGGGCGACCGCGCGAGATGTGGCCCAAGCGGTCGAAACTCTCGTTCCCGGCGATGATGTGCCGGCCGGGGTGCTGTCCGGTAAAGATGCTGGCCTGGGCGGCAAAGGTGATGGAGGGGGCGGTGGAGAGCGCGTCCACGTGGCAGGCGGATTGTCCCTCCCGCCCGCCGACGATGCGCTCGACGTTCGGCAGGTCGCCCGCCGCCAGCGCGGTGCGAAAGACATCGCGCCGCAGTCCATCTATGTCAATGACGACGAGCCGGCGTGGTTTTTCGATCATAACACCTCCCACACCCCCACGGCGGCGAGTGCGCCTATCGCGGAGGCGATGAAATTGACCAGGTCATTTCCCAGCCAGCGATACCCCCGCAGGAGGCGGGTCTGTGTGCCGCAGCGGTGCAGGGAGCTTTCGGTCTCTTTGTGGCAGGTTTCGCACCAGTAGATGGCCTGGATTGTGGCTCCCAGCAGGCTATCCACGAGTGACCCGGCCAGCCCGCCCGTCGTCGCCGCCAGCAGCAACGCGCTCGCGGCGGCCCAGCCCCGGTGCAGCCCCAGCAGCCCCAGCCCGCCCGTCAGCCCGACGAGAAGCGCCCCCGCCAGCGACGCGCCAATCCCCAGCCAGGTGACGCCACCGGACGTTCCAACTTCGACCTGCCGGCCGGTGGTGATCAGGCGCGGGGGGCGCGAGTTCAGCACGCCCAACTCGGTGGCCCAGGTGTCGGCGTTGACCGCTGCCATTGCTCCGGCGCAGGCGGCGAACCAAAAGGGGCGCGGTGAGAGTTGGGAGAGCAGCGCCAGCAGGGCCGCCAGTCCGCCATTTGCCAGCGCCTGGCCCATGTCGCGGCGGTGGCCTTTGGCGAACTTTTCCGCCAGCCCGTCCTTTTCGCCGGCGCGGTAGAAAGAGAGTGCGCTGGAAGAGACGAAAAAGATGATCAGCAGTGCGCCCCATTCCCAGCCGCCGAACCCAAAGATGAGCGTACCGGTGAGGATGGCGCCCCAGACGCCGCTGCGGTTCAGAGCGCCCCGCTTGTAGCCCAGGGCGCCGATGGCGAGCGAGAGCAGAAACCCGCCGATGAGTTCACGAGGGTCGAGTGAGTTTGGCATTGTATGGTCTTTGTTCCTGGATTACGAATACCCCAGTATACCGAGAGCGGCCACCCAGGTCAGCACCTG
>CAYNVC010000207.1:0-5408 GCA_964400615.1 uncultured Anaerolineales bacterium
CGACTACCCGGTACTCGATCTCGTCCCTCGGATAGAGCGGAGCGCCGTTCAGATCCAGCGCCGTCTTGGTGATGTCCATAGAGACGTTGACGAGCACCGATTTTTCGGCGCTATTGTTCCCTGGGTGCGGGTCGGACGTGCTGCTGGTGATGGTCACGCTGTTGGTGATACCGCCCGTGGCATCACTGTTCACCGTCACAGTAAAAATGATCCGGCCCGCCGCGCCGGCAGCCAGAGTCGGCGTGTACCAGGTCAGCAGACGCCCCGTCTGAGTCGGGCCGGGGAGCGGCGGCGCGACGCTCACCACCCCGCCGTAGGTGACGCTGACCGGCAGCGTGTCGCTGATGTAAACCTCCCGCGCGTCCGAGGGGCCGGTGTTGGTGTAGGACAGGGTGTAGGTCAAAATAGAGTTGGACAGGACGTGGTCAGGGTAGCCGCCTTTGGAGACGGACAGGTCGGCCTGCCGCGCCACCGTGGTGTGCTCTGTGGCGCTGTCGTTGCCCCCGTGCGGGTCGGTTTCATTGCCTGCGACCGAGGCCCAATTGGTCAGCGTCGCCCCGTCACTCTGAGATGGATCCACGCCGCCCACGAGCGTGACCGTCGTGCTACCGCCGGAGGCCAGGAGGCCCACGTCGCAGTGGACAGCTCCGGGCAACGACTCGGCGCAGCCCGGGGACGATGCCGTGGGGTTGAACGTCACCCCGCCGGGCAGGATGTCGGTGACGATGACTCCACTTGCGTCTGAGGGGCCGTTATTTGTGATGACGATGGTCCAGGTCAGCGCAGTGCCCGCAAAAACGGGGTCGGGCGAGTCGGTTTGGGAGAGCGCCAGGTCGGCATCGGCAACTAGCGTCACCGTCACCGGATCGCTCACCTGCACCCCGTAGGCGCTGCCGATGGCGGCGGTGTTGGTGACGATGGAGCCGCCGGTGAGGCCCCCATCCAACAGGACGGCGTAACCGACCCGCTGCTCACTGGCGCCGTCCGTCACCGTCATCACGTCCCAGGAGAGGAGCGGGGCACTGCTCGCGTCCGCGCCCGTGCCCCAGATGCTGCCGGACACGTAGGTGGTGCTGAGGGGAATGGTATCTGTGATGCGTACTCCTGTGACCCTGGCGCTGCCGTGGTTGCCATAAGAGATAGTATAGGAGACGACCTCACCGGGATGGGCACTGGCCCGGCTGACGCTCTTTTCCACCCACAGATCCACCGTCGGCACCTCGACCTGGTTCGAGGGAATCCATCCCAGGTAGGCAGAGGTCTCTGTGCTGCTGACGTGGGCCATGTTCCGGATGGTGGTGCCGGGGGGCAGGGTGTCGTTCACGCGCACCGCAAAGCCCAACGTCACCTGCGAGTCGGGGGGCATCTTGGCATCGTACCAGCGGATATGTGTGACCGGGGTGATGGGCCGCGTGGTGCTCCACGTCGCGCCGTGATCCCAGGAATATTCGAGCGTGTTGCCGGCCAATTCCGTGACCGAGATGAGGCTGGTATAGTCGGGGATCGGTTCGCGCACGTAGACGTTCGTCTGGGTGAGCGTGTGCGATACGTTCTCGTAGGTCAGAGTATAAGAGATCACGCCACCCGTGGACACCGCTTCTTGCTGCGCCGCTTTGCTGAGCAACAGATCCGAAATGCGCGTGACCACCAGGTTGGACTCGCGGGGTATGTCCAGCGCCCGGTCGAGTGTGGCCGAGTTGAGGATCAGCGAGCCGGGTGACATGCCACCGTCAATCTGCACGCCAAAGCGTATCTGCCCCCCCTCCCCGGCGGGGACGGTTCCGGGGGTGATGATGAGCGTGGAGGAGATGTAAGCGCCCCGGTCGCCGTCAACCGCGTCGGTCAGCGCGACCCAGCCCGCGCCGGTGTTGATAGCCATACTGCCGGGCACGTAGGTGGTGGAGAGAGGGACAGTGTCCGAGATCGTGACCCCCGTGGCCGCAGCGCCGCCGACGTTCTCGTAAGAGAGGGTGTACGTGATCACCTGCCCCTGTTCGGCCGCGGTCGGGCCGGATTTGGTGAACTCGACATCGGGCGAACGGACGGTGGTCTGCACCGCGTTACTGCCCGCCGTTCCGGTTTCGTGGCTATTGATGTACCCCACGTTCTCGATGACGACGCCGTTTTCCACGAAATTGTCCACCGTCACACTCAAAGTCACAACGCCGTTGCTCCCCGGCGTGAGCGTGCCCAGGGGCCAGGTGACAGCCCCGCTGGCGGGGACGTAAACCCCTCCATTGGAAGCGGAGCGGAAAGTGACGTGTTGCACGGGCAGCACGTCGCGCAGCACGACCGAGGTGGCGGTGATAGAGGTGCTCTGGTTGACGTAGGAAAGCGTATAGACCAGCGTGTCGCCGATGTTGGCGCGGTGGCTGCTGACAGATTTGGTCAGGTAAAGAGGACTGACGTAGACTGCGGCGTCGTCGGTGGGGTTAAAGACCGCGCCAGAATACTCGTGTCTGCCGGCTGCCTCACCCCGGTTGACGCTGACAGAGATGCCGGAGGTGTTCGTGATCCGGGCCTGGAAGGTGAGGGTCAGGCTTTGCTCTAGATCCAGATCGGTCGAGAGATCCCAGAACAAGGTCCGGCCCGCTATCGTGGGGGCGGGCGTCCCCACGCTGCCGTCTCCATAAGTGACGTGGCTGCTGCCCGGCACATATGTCCAACTGATGGGCAAAGTGTCGGTGATATCCACGTTGACCAGAGGGGCGCTATACGCCTGGGCCGTCAGCGTAAAAGTCACGCTTCCACCGGCGGGAGGCAGAATGGTCGGATCGGCTGTCTTGTCCAACGTCATCACCGGGTCGAGCCAACGCTGCTGTAACGGCAATATAGAAAACCCCAAATCCAGGTACGGGTCAGTGGGACCGGCGGAGCGCGGGTCCTCACCCCAGGCAATGGCGAACTTGCCCGTGGCCCAAATGTGCATGCCGGTGTTGTCGTTATCTACGGTATCGGAGATGCGCCGTTGCGCCAACACGTCGAGGGTAAAAGTCTGGTCTACGCTCCCGTCCAGCGGGCTGTAATCCACGTAAAAGGTGGTGTCGTCGGCCAGCGGCGTCACCCACACCGGCGAGCCGTTGACCGAGAGATTGGTCGTGCCGGGCGCCCAGGGGACGTAATAATCACTGGTGAGATATTGGGCCGGGATGCCGGAAAAGCCCCAGTCATAATCAACGCGCGAGGTGTCGGCGCAGACGACGACGCCAAAGACACCGTCGGAAGAGGTGAAACGGGCCGCCGAATCCTGGGGCACATAAGAGCCGCCCCGCGCCTGGGAATACGGCACGGTCGCGCTGATGAACCCCGTGGGGCTGATGACAAAAGTGGTCTGCGTCGCTGCGTCGTAGGCCTTGATCTCGATGGGAAAGTCGTTGGGATTGGAAAGGTATATCTCGGCCGGCGCGTCCTGATGACTGTCGCTGTCACCCAGACCCATTCCCCTGGGCACGGGCACGACGTAATCCGCCCCCCATTCGCTATCCGGCATGACGATCAGGAAACGGCCCTGGAAACTGCCGTCGGCGCCGGTGATCAACCCCACCTGAGTGGGTTTGTTGGAGCGGATGACCGTGCCAGAGTTGACGGTGATGGTGGGGGCCGAGGTGGAGTTGATGTATCCCATGCTGGAATAGGCCTGCCCCCGGTCGAGCGTCAAATTGACAGTGTCTGTGCCGTTGCTGATCGAGACGGTGGTGTTATCTTGAAAAGCCCCCAGTTGGAGGTAGACGTTGCGAAAGTCGCCGTAGGGGCCGCTATCTCCGCCGCCAAAGGTGTACAAGTCCTCGCCGATGGGCAGGTGATAAGAGAATGTGCCGGCGTAAGCCTGCTGGGAGTAGACCTCCCACGCGCCGCCGACCCACGAAGCGCCGAGGGGCCACATGGCGTGGGTCAGATCCACCGGGCCACCGCTGGTGACGATACGGTCGCCGCCGTCGTAGCGGATATAGGTGGCGTCGCGGGTGGGGGAGACGGGCACAGAGGCGGTGATCGCAGCCGTGCCACCGATGCCCTGGTCACTGGTCAGGCTGATGTCGTCTCCGGCGAGCAAAATATCGGAGCCGGAGCCGCCGTTGCTCGTGTCACCGTCGCCATAGATCTCGGTGCTGCTCTGCACTGGGTTGAGCAGGTCGGCCTCGTACCCATCTTCCCAATGGTCGTAGTAGACCACCTGATAATCGGCGGTCGCCACCAGGCTAACCGTGGAGCAGATGTTGCCGTCCTGCAACTCTTGAGAGTCTGGATCGTCGTTGATGGCGAGAAATGCCTGCCAGACGTGTTCTTCGTAGCCCAGGACGTAATATTCCTGATAGCCGGTGGGCTGCGCACCAGCAGGGGTATGAACCAGGAACGTGAGCAATACCGCTATACACGCGAGCAGGAACGAAAACCGCCTCCGCCCGAAGGAATATGAGTATTGCCGATGTTTGAACATACCTTTCTACCCTTGTTTTTTTCATCCTCCGGCGTTACATTGACATCGCTCCGGGCAAGTGTCCCTCCTGTTTTCGGGCCGGGGCACACTCCAACCGCAAGTCTGAAAAGGATACCACGTCGAGACGTAATCTACCTATTATACCACGCGGCAGTGTGAATTGGGTTTGTGAAACCAAAAGGCGCGAATTCTTATAGCCATCACTCGTTGGCCGCTCTTGAAATGGGCGTCGGCGTGGGCAACGAACTATCTGGAACCCAGGAAGAAGCGTTGATGGCGTTGCAAGGATTATAGTCGGCGCCAAGTATGACCCGGTAATCCACCGTCCTATCCTCGGCCGGCTGCGAAACGACGTCGTCGCCGTTGCGCCGGTAGAGACGCATCAGCAGCGGAATGGCCGACCCTTTGGACGTGGTGGTGAAATCCACGATCTGCGTGCGCGGATAGTCGCCGTCGGCCGGAGCGACGTTCGTCACCTCGAACCCCTCCCAGCGCAATCTTTCGGCTGCCACGTAGCCCAATCCCTCGAAGGGCGTCCCGTTCCACACCTCGACCCTGGGGGCACGCTGTGCGCGTCCACTGGCCGGGGGAGCCAGCGCTTCCTGGACCAGGGGGCCGAGCGCGTCATAGTAGGGAACCAACACGTAGGACCCGTTCGGCGCAGTCCAGGCCTGCAGGACGCTCCGCCCCACAAAGCGGCTCTTGACGTCCGTCATGTCCAACTGCGAACCTGTGTTTGCCAGGACAAGCAGCTCGCTCAGCCCCAAATCGGTAGAGACGTTCTCGCTGAGTGCGCTCCACAGTTGAGGGATTTTGGGCACAATGTCCAGGGTCATAACCTGGCGGTACAGCCCGCGCAGCACTTGCTGCTGGCGACGGTGGCGGTCGAAATCGTGGGTGCTCCAGCGGGAGCGGCTGTACCAGAGCGCGTGTTTCCCGTCGAGGTGTTGGATGCCCGGATCCCAGTCCACGT
>CAYNVC010000208.1:0-5394 GCA_964400615.1 uncultured Anaerolineales bacterium
CGACGCATTGATCGGCTATCGCGGCAAGACGCTGGATGCGTTGCAGCGCATCACCAGGCTGATCGTGAGCCGCGAGTTGGCGGACCGCACCTGGCTGGTGGTGGACGTGGGGGAATTCAAAGCGCGGCGAGAAAAGACATTGCGGCGTCTGGCTACCCGCATGGCGGAGCAGGCGGTGCGTACCGACCGCACGGTGACGTTGGAACCAATGCCACCCAACGAGCGGCGTATCGTCCACCTGGCGTTGCGCGACCATCCCCAGGTGACCACGCAGAGCGTTGGCGAGGGGGAACGGCGTAAGGTGACGATTATTCCCCGCTGAACGCCGCTGACCGCTCTCGCGTCATGGTCGAGCTGGATTATCTGGTCATCGGTCACGTGACCCGTGATCTGGTGAACGGTTCTCTTACGATTGGCGGGACGGCCTCTTACGCCGCCCGCACCGCGCGGGCGTTGGGTTGCCGCGTCGGCGTCGTCACCAGCGCCGACTCCACTCTCGATTTGAGCGGGGCATTGGATGGGGTTGTGCTCGCCCGCACGCCTGCCGCAGCGACGACCACGTTCGAGAACGTCTACACCGCCACAGTCCGGCGACAGGTGTTGCATACTCTGGCCGAGACTCTGACCCCGGCGGCGATACCGCCGGACTGGCGGGCGACAATCGTCCACGTGGGGCCGGTGGCCCGTGAGTGCGACCGGGCGCTGGTGAATTCGTTGGGAGAGGGTTTCGTGGGCGTGACCCCGCAGGGATGGATGCGGCGCTGGGACGGGGCGGGGCAGGTGAACGGTTCCAACTGGGAGGGCGCGGGACTCTGGCTCGCCCGCGCCGATGGGGTGGTGTTGAGCGCGGAGGACGTGGCGGGCGACGAAGCGCTGATAGTCCGGTACGCCGCTCAGACGCGGGTGTTGGTCGTGACACAGGGGGCGGCGGGATGTACGATCTATGCGGGGGGGCGCGTCCGTCATTTCCCGGCCCCGGCGGTGAACGAGGTAGATCCCACCGGCGCGGGTGATATTTTTGCGGCGGTCTTTTTCGTCTGGTTGCAGCGCAGCGGCGACCCCTGGCTGGCCGCCCGCCTCGCCAGTTGCATCGCCGCCATCTCGGTGACGCGGACGGGACTGGCCTCCACACCGACCTCGGAGGAGATCGCTCGCTGTGAGCTGAATCTGGGGGTAAGGGTAACTCGGGCTGCGGGTGGCAGCGATTGAAATCGCCTCTAACGGGCTTTTCAGCCGGGCGTCCACCGGCGTGGACACTGTCCCGGCGGGCGCGCAGGTGCGGCTTTAGCTGCTTGCCTGAGAAGTTACGGGTAAGGTAAACCAGGATGCCGATCATCTACGTGCTGGCGAACCAAAAGGGCGGGGTGGGCAAGACCACCACGGCGGTCAACGTGGGGGCCTGTCTGGCGTATGGCGGGCAGCGCGTCCTGCTCGTAGATATTGACCCGCAGGCGAACGCCACGTCCTCCCTGGGGGTGGATAAGCGGAACGTGTCGCTCTCCACTTATGATCTACTGGTACGGGACACGCCGCTGGCCCAGGTCATCCACTCCACCGCCCGCCCCCGGTTCGATCTGCTGCCCTCTTCTCCTGCCCTGGCCGGCGCGACGGTGGAACTGGTCAACGTGCCGCAGCGCGAGTACCGTCTGCGGTTGGCGCTGGAGAGTTTGCAGGCGGAGCAGTACGATTACGTGCTGATTGATTGCCCGCCCAGCCTGGGAATCTTGACCGTGAACGGGCTGACCGCCGCCGCCGATGGGGTGATCATCCCCGTGCAATGCGAGTACCTGGCGTTGGAGGGGCTTTCGCAGCTCTCGCGGGCCATCGAGTTGGTGCGGGCGGCGCTCAATCCCGATTTGCGGCTGCGCGGGTTGGTGATGACGATGTACGACTCGCGCACGACGCTCGCCCGGCAGGTGGTCGAGGAGGTGCGGCGACACTTTCCGGGCCGGGTGTTTCAGACGATCATCCCGCGCAGCGTGCGCCTGAGCGAGGCTCCCAGTTACGGCGAGCCGATTATCTCTTATGCGCCCCGTTCGGCTGGGGCGCTGGCCTACGCCGAGTTGGCGCGGGAGCTTTTATTGGACGACCGAGGTGCAGGATGACGCCACGTAAGAGCGGGCTGGGCAAAGGGCTGGGGGCGTTGATCCCCGCTGCCGACGAAGCGGCGGTGGGGCAGGGTGTGGCGCGAGTGCCGCTCTCTGCCATCACGCCCAACCCCCATCAACCGCGCTCGCCGATCCGCGACCAGGACCTGGTGGAACTGGCCGCCTCCATCGAGGAGCACGGCATCATCCAGCCGCTGGTCGTCGCCAGAGCGCCGGACGGGTATCAACTGATCGCCGGCGAGCGGCGTTGGCGTTCGGCGCGGCTGGCCGGGTTGACCACGGTCCCGGTCATCGTGAAGGACGTGGCTCCCAGCGAGATGTTGGAACTGGCGCTGGTGGAAAACGTCCAGCGGGCCGACTTGAATGCGTTCGAGGAGGCGCTGGCGTATCGCCAGTTGATAGACGAATTTGGGTTGACCCAGGAGCAGGTGGCGCGGCGGGTGGGCAAGAGCCGGGCGGCGGTCGCCAACACGCTGCGGCTGCTCAAGGCGGCCCGTCCCGTCCAGGAAGCGCTGCTGGGGGCCAGGATCAGTGAGGGGCACGCCCGCGCGCTGTTGGGGTTGGAGCGGGCTGAGGCGCAGGCGGCGGCGCTCAAGACGGTTCTGAAACAGGATTTGAACGTGCGGCAGACGGAGGAATTGGTGCGCCGTCTGCTGGGCCAGGAAAAGAAGCAGCCGGGGAGCGCACCGGCGGTCTCGCCGGAGACGCGGGCGCTGGAGTCGCGCTTCCGCGAGGCGCTGGGGACCAGGGTCAGCCTCAAACGCAGTGGCGCGGGGGGGCGGATCGTGATCCATTTTTATTCTAAAGAGGAATTGGAGGCGCTCTACGAGCGCATCGTGGGGGAAGAATGAGCACGAGCAGCAAAGTGAGTGACGAGCAGATCAGGGCGGCGGTGCGGTCAAAGTCGGCGGATGGAACGTTGCGCTGCGCGGATGCCTTTCACATCGCCGAGGAGTTGCGGGTCGCGCCGCACCGGGTGGGGAACGCGGCCAACGAACTAGAGGTGCATCTTTCCCGCTGTCAGTTGGGGTTGTTTGGTTACGGGGAGGGCAACAGTATCGTCAAGCCGGCCGGGGATGTGTCGCCAGAGTTGGAGCAGGCCATCCGCGAGGGGTTGATTTTGGGGCGGCTGCCCTGCCCGGTCGCCTGGGCCATCGCGGCCCGGTTTGGTATGCCCAAGTTGCACGTTTCCAACGCGGCCGAGAAACTGGGTCTGCGCATCAGCGGTTGCCAGTTAGGGGCTTTTTGATTCAGCCGTGAAACTCGTCATTCAGATACCGTGTTATAACGAGCAAGAGACTCTTCCCCAGACGGTGCGCGAGTTGCCGCGTGCGCTGCCGGGGGTGGACGTGGTCGAGTACCTGGTGGTGGACGACGGCAGCACGGATCGCACGGTGGAGGTGGCGCGGGAGCTGGGAGTGCAGCACGTCGTCCGGCTGAAGCAGAATCGCGGGCTGGCTTTTGCTTTCCAGGCCGGGTTGGAGGCGGCGTTGCGGGTCGGCGCGGACGTCATAGTCAACACCGACGCGGACAATCAGTACCGGGGGGAGGACGTTGGGCGGCTGGTTCAGCCCATCCTGGCAGGGGAGGCCGACATCGTCGTCGGCGACCGGGGGGTGGCGGCCTCGGAGCATTTTTCGCCGCTCAAGCGGTTGTTGCAGCGCTGGGGGAGTTGGGTGGTCGAACGGGCGTCCGGCATTCCCATCCCAGACGCCACGAGTGGTTTCCGCGCCTTTACCCGCGAGGCGGCGCTGCGCCTGACTGTGTTGAGCGATTATACGTATACGTTGGAGACGCTCATCCAGGCCGGGGCGCGGAATATGCGCGTCGTTTACGTCCCGGTACGCACCAATCCGCAGACGCGCCAGTCACGTCTCATTCGCAGTATCCCATCTTTTATGGCGCTCTCTGGCGTCACCATCGTCCGCTTTTACATCATGTACCGCCCGATGCGGGTCTTTACCACCATCGGCGGGACGTTGATCGCCGGTGGGCTGGCGCTGGGGGCACGTTTCGTCTATTATTTCTTGACCAACTCTGGGGCCGGCAAGGTGCAGTCGCTCATTCTGGCGGCTATTTTGACCATCGTCGGCTTCCAGGTTTGCCTGATTGGCCTGATCGCCGACCTGGTGCGGTTGAATCGCAAGATGTTGGAAGAGACTTTGTACCAGGTGCGGCGGGTGGGATTGCAGGAAGCAGGAGGCAGGAAGCAGGAGGGAGGAAGCAGGAGGCAGGAGGGAGGAAGCAGGAGGCAGGAGGCAGGAAGCAGGAGGCAGGAGGCAGGAAGCAGGAGGCAGGAGGCAGGAGGGAGAGGGGCGGAGCGATGAGGCGGCGCTGGGCGGTTCTCTTTTTGGCGCTGGCGGCGCTGTCGTTGACCGGCTGCGCCGATTTCGTGGACGTGGGCCAGGAGCGCACTCTGCCCGAGGCCGGGGTGATTCTGGAAGCGGGCCATCCGGTTGGGCAGACGTTCGTCGCCTATCACGGCGGGCTGGACGGGGTGGAGGTATGGCTGGAGCCGGAGGAGGGCGACCAGGGGGAGATTCGGCTGCACCTCCGGGCCGAGCCGGGGGCCACGGACGATCTGGCGACGGCTGTGTTGCCACTGGCGCAGGTGACGGAAGCGGGGTTTTATCGGTTCTCGTTCTCCCCGCTGCGCGATTCGCACGGCGATTATTATTACGCTTTTCTGGAGATGGACGCGGCGGGCCGGGTGGGGGTCGGAGCGGGGGCAGGGGACGCCTACCTGAACGGCGCGCTCTACCGCGACCACGAGCCGCTGGACGCGCAGATGGGGTTCCGGCTGGTCTACGATCCGCCCTGGGTGGCGGCCGATTTGGGACTGGCGGTGGTGAAAGGCGCGGGGTTGTTGGCGCTGGCGGGGCTGCTCTACGTGGTTCCGGGGTGGGCGGTGCTGGTCTGGCTGTGGTCGGGGCATCTCTCGTGGGCCGAAAAGCTGGGAATCGCGACGGGGGTGAGTCTGGCGCTGTACCCGCTGCTGTTCCTGTGGACTGACGTGGTGGGGCTGCACCTGGGGCCGCTCTATGCCTGGTTGCCCGTGCTGGGCGGGCTGGCGGCGCTGGTCTGGCGCTACCGGGGTTGGCGGCCCCGCGCGGGGCGGGAATCGCTGCGGCGCTGGGCGCACTCGGAATCGCTGTGGCCCGACCTGACGCTGCTGGTGGTGCTGGCGTTGGTCTTTGGCGTGCGGCTGCTGGTGGTGCGCACGTTGGACGCGCCGATGTGGGGGGACTCGTACCAGCATACGATGATCGCCCAGTTGCTGGTGGAT
>CAYNVC010000209.1:0-5366 GCA_964400615.1 uncultured Anaerolineales bacterium
GCCCAGGCCGCATTGCGCCACATTCGACAATTGATACCTTGCCTGCGGGCCGATATCACGCTATTTGACACCATGACCAACGAGGTGGCGTTGCTCGTCGCCGACGCCGAGGAAATCAAGTCAATGATACCTGGAACTCGCTACCCGCTAGAGAGTGCAGGAAACCTCGAACCTTTGCGCAGAGGAGAGAACAGGGTGATACGAGACATTGTTACGGACTATGAAAAATTTCGCGTATCGCCAGCGATAGCAAAGATGATACACGCCGAGGGCATACGAGCCTTGGTCAACGTGCCACTCTTGGTCCAGGGAGAACTGATCGGGGTGCTCAACCTATCGTCAGCCACCAGCGACACTTTCTCTCAACAGCATCTAGAGATCGCCCGCGAAGTGGCCGACCAGTTAGCAATCGCTATCCAAAACGCCCGCCTGCAACGAGAGATACGACGCCACACCGACGAGTTGGCCGCCGCCGTAACCAGGCTACAGGAGCTTGACCGCCTCAAGAGCGAGTTCATCCAAAACGTCTCCCACGAGCTACGCACCCCGTTGGCCCTGGTGCGCGGATACGCCGAATTGCTCGACGACGGTGAGTTGGGGGAACTGACACCGGAACAACAAAAGTCAATCGAGATCATCGCCCGGCGCACCAAAATGTTGAGCAGCCTCGTGGAAGATATTACACTCATCCTGGAAGTGGAAAGCCGCCAACCGGAATTGGAACCGGTACCGCTGGACGATCTGACCCGTGCGGCAGTGGACGATTTCCGCGTGGCGACCGAAAAAGCCGGGTTGACTCTGCACGCCGAAATTGCAACCGACCTGCCGCCCGTAAGCGGAGACGCCATCCACCTGCGCCGCGTGCTCGACAACCTGCTCGGCAACGCGGTCAAGTTCACGCCATCGGGAGGCACGATCACCGTCCAGGTGCGTTCAGAAAACGACCGCGTCATCCTACAGGTCAGCGACACCGGAATCGGCATCCCGCCGGAGCAGCAGGAGCGCATCTTTGAGCGGTTCTACCAGGTGAACGGCAGCGCCAGCAGAAAATACGGCGGTGTGGGGCTGGGGCTGGCGCTGGTGAAGGAAATCGTCGCCGAGAGCAAGGGCGAGATTCACGTCGAAAGCCAGGAAGGCACAGGGAGCACCTTTACTATCACCTGGCCTGCGTCCAAGGCTAAAGAAAGAGGGTGACAGCGTCGTTAGCCAGCCTCGTCTGCGAAAGAAAAGCTCACTCGATTCTGTAGGTATCACCTTTCATTCGATCTGGGGAGTTGAATGGGAAACCGTGCTCAACTTGCTTTTGGTACTTGTGAATTTGAAGCCAATAACTGCGTGCCCGTAACTTGGCTAGCCCTCTTCGAGCCGGATGAGTTTCTTATCGAAAGGCAAGTTGAGGAGCCTGTGCAACCTGTACGCAAGCCAATTCAGATGCCTGAACCCAGGGGGTTTCGTAAGCTACTGATCGCCATTAGTCGCATCCTTAAGCGTGAAATCGCCGAAACAAGCAAAGATAGGATACAGCCACAGGAATTTCACGAACCTGAAGAGTACGATGTCGCTATCTATCGAACTCTGCAATCAAAGGCGCTCAAAAGGGTAGATTTGGCGATAAGCAGGTTGAGGGGACAAACTCCCATCTGGGCATTCTTGCGCCCACTGGAGATTCTACGAGATGAATTGAAACTTTGTGCCCAAGACGAAACCATAGAGCTTGATTTGACCCAGTTTTGGGCGATAGGCGAACCATTCAAACAGAGAGTCTCTCAGGCCCCAGATGACTTTGCGACTCTGCTAGATGCATTGAGCAGTGATGAGGAAAAAGACCTGACAGCACTGAACCAGTTGGTCAACTTGTATAACCGTGCACGGATTTCATCAGTAGCCGACCTTCACCCCGAAGACCGAATGTTCGTGCTGATTGGAACATATCGGGGGGATGAGGAACGGGAAGCAATGTACTCGTTAGAATATTTCAACCAAGCTTATTGGACAATAGAGGAAGCTGGCTAACCCCCGCTCCACCCAACCTAGCTAGCGGCGCTTTTTTCGGCTGTTCCGAGCCTGAGAAGGTGACGAAAGGCAATGGTCACACGTTAGCCCCGCTAGGGGGGCCACTCAGGGCGATGTCACCATAGCCGGGTGACTGTGCGACACCGGCAGCCGAGTTGAGAGCAGCAGGCGGGTCAAATCCTCCACTGGAGCCGCCTGAATCCGAACCAGGCGGCTGTAGAGACCGGCGCGGGCCATCAGTTCCTCGTGGTTCCCCATCTCGACGATCCGGCTGCCCTCCAGGACGACGATGAGGTCGGCGTTGCGCACCGTGGACAGGCGGTGGGCGATGATGATGGTCGTCCGGCCAACCATCAGCCGCTCCAGCGCCTGCTGGATGAGCAACTCGGTCTCGGTGTCCACCGAAGATGTCGCCTCGTCCAGAATCAGAATGGGCGCGTCCCGGAGCACGGCGCGGGCGATAGCAATGCGTTGCCGCTGCCCGCCGGAGAGCTTGACTCCGCGCTCGCCGATGACGGTGCTGTAGCCATCTGGCAGGCGGGCGATGAACTCGTGGGCATTAGCCACCTGCGCCGCCCACATCATCTCTTCCTCCGTCACATCGGGACGGCCAAAGAGAATGTTCTCCCGCGCCGTCCCATGAAAGAGGAACACATCCTGGGTGACGATGCTGATCTGCCGCCGCAGGCTCTGCAACGTCAGGTCACGGATGTCATATCCGTCCAGCGTGATGCTCCCCTCACACACATCGTAGAAACGAGGTATTAGACCGGCCAGCGTCGTCTTGCCCACCCCGGTAGGCCCGACCAACGCGACGGCTGCCCCCGCCGGGATGTCAAGGTCTATTTGCTGCAACACCGGTTCCCCCTCCAGATACCAGAAACTTGTATCCCGGAAGCGGATGGAGCCTTCGGCCCGGCCGGGAAACTGGATAGCGTCGGGCCGCTCGACTATATCGGGCTGCTCTTCGAGCAGCTCGTTCACCCGTTCCGCGCCGGCCATCGCCTGTTGTACTTCTTCCCAGGCGCGGCTCAAAACTCGCACCGGCTGATACAGGTTCTCCAGGTAGAGGAAAAAGGCCACCAGGTCCTCGATGGGCAGAGCCTGATCCAGGACAAGCCGCCCGCCAAAATAGATGAGAACGATGGATCCCAGGGAAGAGGCAAACTCGACAAAGGGGTGAAACATCGCCATCAGGCGGATCGCCCGCAGCAGCGAGTCCCGGTAGCGGACGATGTGGTCCCATATCCGGGCGGCCTCGATCTCCTCTCGGGTGAACGCCTTGATCTCCCGGATGCCCGAAAGGTTGTCGTTCAGGGTAGCGTTGAGTTCCCCCAACTTGGCCTGCCGTTTGCGGAACGCCGGACGCACATATTTGGAAAACCCCCGCATCGCCAGCACGATCATGGGAATGGGGATGAAACTCAAGAGTGTGAGCTGCCAGCTCATCCTGAACAGGATCACCGAGACCCCCGCCAGCATCAGGATATTGACCGCGACATCCGGTATGGCGTGGGCGATCAGTTGCTCCAGCAAGTCCGAGTCGTTGACCATACGGGACATCAATTGCCCAACTTGCTTGTCCTCGTAGAAACGCAGGGAAAGGCGCTGAAGGTGGCTGTACACGTCCGCGCGAACATCGGCCACCACGTTCCAGCCGGCCACGTGGGCCATATAGGTACGCAGAAACCGCAGAAAGGCGCGGGCGACGTAGACGAGCAGAGCTAGCAGGGCCAGGCGGGCGACGTGGCCCACGGCCTCCGGCCCGGCAGTCGGATTGGTGACTGTGGCGATCATGCTGCGCACGATCCAAGGGGCAATCAGTTGCACACCAACGAGCAAGAGCATGCTCATCAAGGTCACACCCAACTGCCGGGAGTAGCGACGAACGTACCGGGAGACTAATCTGAGAGGTTTTATCACGAGTTCCTCCTTGCCTGCCGGCCTCAACGGGCTTTTACCGAAAGGTCAGCAAACTGTCGGCCGGTCCAGGTTCTCCCGTATGCGCAACAAGAACTGCCGCAGCAACTCGTGCTCTTGCGGAGTAAAGCCCGCCAGAACCTCTTCGTCGAGGGTGCGCCATATCCGTTGTACCTCTTCCCGGACGTTTCGTCCTGCTTCGGTGAGGTACACCCGCGAGACGCGCTGGTCGTGGGGGTCAGACCGCCGTTCGACAAAACCGGCCCGCTCCATCCGGGCGATCATCTTGGTGATGGTCGCAGGCCGAACGTGCAGTCGCCTGGTCAATTCCGTGTGGGTTAGCCCTTCTTCCTCCCACAAGGCCCGCAACACGGACGTCTGCCCCCGGTGGAGACCCAGTCCATGCAGCAGAACATGCATGCGCTTGCGCTTCAGTCTGCAAACATCGCCCAATAATCTATCGAGAGATTTTGGCTCCAAAGGTCGGTTCATCGGGATGATTTCCTTTGCCGGCAAAATATAAGACGGCTAAATTATACCAGCAATTTCTCTTCTGTCAAGACGCAAAAAGCCCGACGAATGCCGTCGGGCCAAGATGACCGACTCAGCGGCCGATCTCGAATCTCTCACGAATGGCGGCGACGCGCGACGCACCATAGAGGCGCGTCGCACGTCCTCTCATCCTCCGCGCAGCACCAGCGGGAGGTAGAGGTACCACTTACTCCCAAAGAGGGCGAACTCGCTCAGGTGGTCGAGGCGCACGGTGAGGGCGTTGGCCGCCGCGTCCCGCGCCGCGACAGTGGAGGAAATCCATTCCTGGTGCAGTTCGTCCCGGCGGTACGCGCCCAGCGTATCCTCACGGATGTCCCGGGGCGGCGCGTCACCGTAGTGGAGGGTGAGAGTTAGAGTCCGGGTGAGGTCACTCACCGCGTCGCCGTGGCAGTCCACCGCCTCCAGGGTAAAGGCCAGGTTGGCGTATCTCTGTCCCTGGGGAGCGCACTTGCAGGTCGGCCCGGCCTGGGGGCGGTAGGTGACGGTGATGGCACAGGAGGCGACGCAACCGTCCCAGGCAAAGGCCAACCGCCCGTCGGTGGTGGTATAGCCCCCCGTGGCGCAGGGGATGTCGAACAGGTCGGGGAGGTAGTACTCGTAAGCCCCCAGGTCGCTGAGCGCCACGCTGTCGCCGTCCCCGTCCTGCGGGCGGGGGACGTTGTCCCGGTCGTCCGCCGGGGCCTGGGCCGCGTCGGCGGCGTCTATGCAGGGGGAACCGGCCCGGAGACGCAGGTCGTCCTGGGTCACGTCGGCGAACAGCGGGTCATGGTGAATGTCGTGCGTGCCGGTGGTGAGGCCGGCGTAATTGGTTTCCCAGCCCCAAACGTCGTTGTACCCCATCGAAATGGCCGCCGGCGCCCGCAGCAGGCCGACCCGCGCGG